>JBEVOS010000254.1:0-4700 GCA_040507435.1 Caulobacterales bacterium
CAAGGCCTAGCACGAGGTAACTTGCGTCAAAGACGGTGCGCCTCACATCTTCAATCGACTCAAGCCCGTTTACGCGGCGGATGAACTCGATATTGCTGGGCGTCCACGGCGCATCATCACGCACGGAGCGCATATATTTTTCAATCGTGTCGTGGATTGCGGGATCGTCCCAACTCAAGGGCAAATGAACGATACGTGACGGCGTTTCGAAATGGCCGAGATCACCAAGCGCTGCTTCGGCTTCCCGAAGCGAGGCGATCACCTTGCTTTGCGTCATGACGCGCGGATCGAAATGAACCTGGAGCGAGCGAACGCCGGGCGTGAGATCGATGACGCCAGGCAATGCGCGACGCTGAAGCTCAAGCATCAGCGCATGAATGCGCAGCCTCAGCTCAAGATCGAGAACGATCGGTCCATACTCGACAAGCACGTTATCATCGCCCTGGCGGCGATAGACGACGCGCGGCGCGGCGCCCTTTGCGTCTGACTCACGCAGAATAGGATCGCGTGAAATAGACGCTGCTACGGATGTATCCGATAACGGCGCGAGATGCGCGATCGATGCATCGAGCGCGTTCATCGATTCAAAGGCGGTTGCATCATTCACGAGTTCGAAGCGCAGCGAGTCACCCGGCGCGAGCTGGCCGATTTTCCAGAGGTCGGCGGCGATTATCGTGAATGGGCATACAAAGCCGCCGAGTGACGGACCGTCCGGACCAAGAATAATCGGCATATCACCCGTGAAATCGACTGCGCCGATCGCATATGCGTTGTCGTGAATGTTCGATGGATGCAGCCCTGCTTCGCCGCCATCGCGGCGGGCCCATTGGGGCTTGGGACCGATCAAACGCACGCCGGTACGGTTTGAATTATAATGCACACGCCATTCAGCGGAGAGGATCGTTTCGACATCTTCCGGCGTGAAGAAATCGGGCGCTGCATGCGGCCCCGCAAGTACGCGTATGTTCCACTGCTTTGAGAGCAAGGGCTGCGCATCTACAGGCAAATACGTGTGCTTTGCTGAACTTTCTGAGGCGAAGCGCAGCACGTCACCAGCTGCGAGCGCACGGCCTGCGTGGCCACCGAAGCCACCGAGTGTGAAGCAGGATGCGCTGCCCAGATATTTCGGCGCATCGATGCCACCTGCGAAAAGGAGATAGCCGCGCAGACCTGCGCCCTTGATGCGGCCGATGCGCAGCGTTTGTCCTGCTTGCACATCGAATGGTTCGTAAGTCTTGATCGCTTCGCCATCCAACGATGCATCGAAGGCGGCGCCTGCCAAGCAGACGCGTATGTCCTGTTGAAATTTAAGGATCGGGCCCATCGCCGTGATTTCGAGGCCGGGCGCGCCTTCATCGTTTCCCAACAATGCATTGCCGATGCGGAATGCACGCGAATCCATCGGGCCGGAGGGCGGCACGCCCACATCCCAATGACCTAGGCGGCCGGGATAATCTTGTACGGTCGTCGCCGGCCCGCCGCTCAAGACGCGCACGCCTTGGGGCGATTGTTCAATCTCGCGCAAGCTTTGCGTGGAGACGTCACCGGTGACGAACGGCGCGCTGCGCGCAACGTCGCGCAGCCAGGCGACATTGGTTTCAACGCCATTGAGGTGCGTTGCATCGAGAGCACGCTGCAAAGCTTTCACCGCCGCCGAACGATCTGGCGCCGTGACAATGAGCTTCGCGATCATAGGATCGTAAAACGCGCTGATCTCAACGCCCGCTTCGACCCAAGTTTCAATGCGCGCATCCGGGGCAAAGCGCACATCATTCAAAACTCCCGCACTGGGCCGGAAATCTTGGCCTGGATCTTCCGCGTAGATGCGCGCTTGCATGGCGGCGCCCTTCGGCGCCGAGCGTTTGCTTTGCAGAAATGCGTAATCGCCTGCGGCGCCGCGGACCATCCATTCCACGAGATCAACGCCGGTAACCTGTTCGGTGACGCCATGCTCGACCTGCAAACGCGTGTTCACTTCGAGAAAGAAGAAATCATCGCGCTCGGAATCGTAGAGAAATTCCACGGTGCCTGCAGAGCGATAGTTTGCGGCACGCATCAGCTTCAGCGCTGCACCGATAAGTGCGGCGCGGCTTTTCTCGGAGAGATTTGGCGCCGGGGTTTCTTCGATGACTTTTTGGTTGCGGCGCTGTAACGAACAATCGCGTTCGCCAAGCGCCACGACATTTCCTGCGCCGTCACCAAACACTTGCACTTCGATATGGCGCGCGCGGCGCACAAAGCGCTCGAGAAAGACCCCGCTATCAGAGAAATTGCCCGCAGCCAGGCGCGCGACCGCTTCAAAGCCAGCGCGCACATCATCTGCGTTTTCGCAGACGCGCATGCCGATGCCGCCGCCGCCTGCTGTCGCCTTTAAGATCACCGGATAGCCAATGCGCGCGGCCGCATCGATCGCGGCGCTCGCATCTGTCAACAAATCCGTCCCGGGCGCGAGCGGCGCCCCAGCTTCCTGCGCCAAGGCGCGCGCGGTGTGCTTCAAGCCGAAAGCGCGCATATTTTCAGGCGTGGGACCGATGAAAACGATTCCCGCTGCGGCGCATGCTTCGGCGAACGCCGCATTCTCGCTCAAGAAGCCGTAGCCGGGGTGAATCGCTTCGGCGCCGGTTGCGCGCGCGGCACCGAGGATCGCGTCGGCGCGCAAATAGCTTTCTTGCGCTGGCCCGGGACCAATTCTGACGGCTTCGTCAGCATCGCGCACATGAAGCGAACCTGCGTCCGCGTCCGAGAATATCGCGACAGAACCTATTCCCATGCGCTTCAGCGTGCGGATGATCCTGCAAGCGATCGCGCCACGATTGGCGATCAGAACTTTTTTGAACACGACGCGCTCACGCCGTGATGATCATGCGCACGGGCGTCGGATTGAAGCCGTTGCAGGGATTGTTGATCTGGGGGCAATTTGAAACGATCGCGACGACATCCATTTCCGCTTGGAGATCGACATATTTTCCAGGCGCCGAAATGCCATCGACAATGCCGAGGGCGCCGTCGGCCTCGACCGGCACGTTCATGAAAAAGTTGATATTTGAGGTCATGTCGCGCTTGTTGCGGCCATATTTTGCATTCGCCGCGAGAAAATTTTCGACGCAGGCGTGCTGCGATTTGGTGTGATAGCCGTACCGCAGCGTGTTGCTTTCACATGAACAGGCGCCGCCGATCGTATCGTGGTAGTCAACGTTCGTGCCCGCGATGCGCATCATCGGACGCCCAGACGTTGAATAGAGGTATGAGCCTGTTTTGAGGAATATGTTTCCTTGGATGGCGATCGTGTCTTGAACGCTGTAACGCTCGGCGTCGTCAGCCAACGCATAGAGCAGAAAATCCACCGCCTGATTGCCTTCAAGATCGACGATCCGCAGCGTTTGCCCCTTCATTACGGACTGATCCCACGGCGCACGCGCAGGCACGATCTCATCGTAGATCACCTTACCCGGCAGTCCCTGAAGCGCTTGATCCTTCGCCATCACCCTTCACCGCGCATAGTAATCATCGACATTAAGAAACGCGCGCTGACGCTCCGGCGCTGCGTTGCGGATCGGATCGTCCGCTTCTGCAACCGAGCCGCGCCATGCGGATACACGCGCCGGCGTCACCGCATATTCCTTGCGCGGATCGCGCACATGCGGACAGTTTGCGAGCACAACGATCACATCCATATCGGCGCGTAACGTGATCGTGCGTCCCGGCGCGAAGGGCCCTGCCTGGACAGCAATGGCGCCATCCGCCGCAACCGTGACGCCCTTGAAGAAATTGATGCAGGGGTGAACGTCTTTGCGGCCGAGCCCGTATTTTCCGAGCGCGATGAGAAAGCGATCTCGCGCGTTCGGGTGTGGACCGTAATTATCGCCTTCGCCATAAGCGCGCGTATTGGAGGCGCGCGTCGAGGGACCGCAGAATGCATCATGCGTTCCGGCGCTATCTTCCAGAATGCTAAAAAGCGGGCGGCCCATGTCAGAAAGCAGGAGAGAACCTGGGCCGAGATAGGCATTCCATTGGACTTTGAGCGTATCGGCGACGTTGAGCCGTTCAACCGGTCGCTCGGCGTTAAAGACCAACATTGAGATATTTGCGTCGCCGCCAACGTCCTCGATGCGAAGCCGTGCGCCGCGCGCCAATTGCTTCGACGCGTAGCCGCCCGGCCCGATCGTTTCAGCCCAGAGCATATCTGCAGGCGCGACGCCTTCGACTGGCGCGCGCGCGGCCGGCAGGATCGGCATAGATTCCACCACCGTTCCCGCCATCGCGCGCGCATGCGCCTGCGCGCTTTTCGGATCGCCTGTTTCACTCATTATTTGCGCGCCTTTGCGGAGGAGATCTTCCTGCTGTGCGCGGCGCTGTTATCGTGCAGTGGCGGCAGGATTGCTGTCGTTGAGACCAGCTTGATCTGCTGTACGCCGCGCACTTTGCGGAGCGCGTCACATAAATCGTTGAGCCGTTCGGACGGGCCTTGAACGAGCAAAACCTCCATGGATTGATCATCTTCGAGGAAAACGTGCTGAGACGAGATGACTTCCTTCAAGAAGGCGCGCTGCGTGCGCGCGAGCGCTTCACGCACTTGGCCGGTAAGTCCAGCTTCGTGCCGTTCAGGTCGGCCCCGACCGCCTGCCACTCCCCTTGCCGCTTCTTCCCCTCGTCGCCGGCCGGATCGGCGGCGCGGGCCGTGGCCACCGAGGGCGCGAAGG
>JBEVOS010000280.1:0-5445 GCA_040507435.1 Caulobacterales bacterium
CCCAATCGCCAATCTTCGACGGGCCCTTCGAGATAGCTGCGCGAAAAACCGGCGAAGGCGGCGCGGCGGCGTGGACGCGCACGCAAAACGGCCGCGCAATGAGCGCGGCCGCCTCGTGATCTGACGGTCATCATGATCGGCGATCCGCCGGTCAGGTCCTTCGTATCATGCCCACGACAAGGCTGACGACGAAGAGAACAAGGAACAAGAAGAACAGGATTTGCGCGATACCCGCCGACGCCGAAGCGATACCGCCAAATCCAAACACGGCCGCAATCAGCGCGACCACCAAGAAAATCAAAGCCCAGCGGAGCATGTTGCTCTCTCCCGATCTGCGCCGCGACGGCCGCGGCATTCATATTCAGCAAACCACCGTCCTGGCTGCGCGGTTCCCAAAAGCGAGGTCGAGATTTTTTCGAGATCAGCGGGAACCGGCTCGGAGTGAAAACATTGTATGCACGTGGCCTCACCGCCACGTTGTCGCACTCGAAAGGGCAGCGACGGCGAAAAAGGTCGGGGCGGGCGCCCCGCTATCGCCCCCCCAAACGTCCGCCCCGACCCGCTACGCTACATGATGGATTTACCGCCAGGCGCGCCGTCACGAGCGCCTGTTTGAATGTGCCTGTTTTGATATGTAAACGAAAGAAAGCCCGCCGAAGCGGGCCAAATTTCCTACCCTGAAATAAGAATTACGCAGCCGATCGTTGCGCTTCTGGATAACGCCAGCCCGCGCCGCGTCCAGTCGCGGACGCGTATTGCCCATCCGCAAACCGCCAATCCACAAGGTTGCCAAAGAAGCCTTCGAGAAACTTTTTCCGCTCGTTTTTGTGATCGAGATAATAGGCGTGTTCCCATAGATCGCAGGTCAGCAACGCATGTTCGCCCGGATTTATGAGAGGATTGTCCGCGTCATGCGTGGTCTTAAGCGAAACAGCCCCGCGCGCATCGGACACCAGCCATAGCCATCCCGATCCGAATTGCGCCACGCCCTTTTCAAGCGCGGCGGCGCGAAAATCATCATAATTCCCGAAAGCTTTATTGATCGCCTCCGTCAGCGCCTGTGCCGGCGCCGCCGCGGGCTTAGGAGACATCGAATTCCAGAAAAAAGCGTGGTTCCAAGCTTGCGCCGCTTGATTGAACAACTTCGCATTGCCCGCCGCATACGCCGCAATAATAACCTCTTCGAGTTCGGTGTCGCTGATATTATCTTCTTTCATCAACGCATTAGTCTTTTCGACATAGGCAGCGTGATGCTTATTGTAATGCGTGTCTAATGTTTCCCGCGACATATGCGGCACGAGCGCATCGAGCGCGTAAGGCAATTTCGGCAAAACAAACATCGTGAACTCCGTTGCTTGTAGCGCGAACGCGGGCGCTGCAACGCTGTTCCGAAGTCAGGCCGGCTCATACCGCGCACGGCCGGTCTCCGCGCGCATCGGCCACATTTCATCCGCGACGCCCTGCATGATCCAATCACCGGGCTGCGCTTCCTCAAACCCCTCTAGCGTCCGTACCAGCAATCGCTCTGGCGCAATGAAGTAGCGGTAAACAATATCGGTGCGCTTCTCGAACCGGCCCTCGCCGAGCGGCCAGTATGCGTGTTCGAAAACATCAGATCGCACGACAGCACGTTCGCCGGGCGCATGTTCCACGATATAATGGTCGCCGGCTCGATAGCGCATTGCCCCATACTTGGTTTCGACTTCACCGTCTTTCAGCGCTTTTTCCGCCCGCACCATCGTTCCATCAGGGCGTGGACGCACATCCCGCCAATTCGCATCAAGCGGAGGCTCGTTCAAAACACGCACTTTACCAGCCAAAGGGTGACGCGCCTCTGCCTTGTGTGCACGGCCAAAAAGTAATTCGATTAAAGACATGGTTATCCAGCTATTTATCTAAAGAACAGACCGTCCTTGAATCGCGCGCGCCACAAACGTGATGACGAGGAGCACGAGAAAGATCAGAAACAAAATTTTGGCGATCGCTGCGGCAACGCCCGCTAGCGCCACGAAACCTAACAACCCCGCAACAATTGCGAGTACGAAAAATACAAGCGCCCAGCCAAGCATCAGGTAATCTCCACTTCGGAACGCAACGCGAATTGTTACGCGCTGTTCCAAATGCGGACGCGGAACTACCTCACGTAATAAGCGTTAAATGGCCTTAGAGGTGCGTGCCGCTCATTGGAGGCGGCTCACAGGAGGCGATAATATGAGCTACAACACGGATATTGGAATTAGCCGAACAAATGGAGCCGCGAAGATGGATACCAATACAGAAGTGAAAGAGAGCCTGACAGCTTTGCGCGACGATGCTTCCAAGCTTGGCGGCGCCATAAAAAGTGCGGCGCGCGAGAAAATTGCTGATCAGCGCGGACGTCTTGAAGACGCTACGCACGAGCTTTCAGAGCGTGCTCAAACGATTTTCTCCCGCCTTGAAGAACGGGTGCGTAATAAGCCGGCGGCGGCTCTTGGAATTTCGCTCGGGGCCGGCTTGGTGCTCGGCATGTTGATGTTCCGCCGTCGCTAACGAGTTGATTAGCGCGTGAGGGTTTCGCGTCATTTCCTTCCGCGTTAATCTGGCTGAGCGCTGCGGCGGTGCGGCTTGCCGCCGCAGCGTTCGGCTCCCTAATAGAAAGCCGCCGAAAGGCGGCTTTTTTGCGCGATCAATGAGCTAAGCCGCTAACAATGATGGGGTAGATCCCCACACCCGATAGCGGCCATCAATGTTGTGCGCCACTTGCGCGCCCACCTGCCGAGCGAATGCATCAATCAAACGCGCGCGATCATTCGAATGTGCAGAAATGCGCGCATCGAAGGGCGCGTTGATGGTGAAGCGAATTTCTCCGCCTTCATCTTGGGCCATCTTGATCGCAAGCTTTTCCTTACCGCGTGGCGGTGCAAGGTCCAGCGCGGATGAAAGGCTTTCGCCAATCAAAAATCCCATCGGGACAGCATGATCAATATCGCACCGCACCTCGCCCAGATTTAACTCAAGATCGATGTCGGCGATCGCGCCTTTCCGCGATTGCGTGAGATAGCGTGCAATCTCTCTTGTAATCTCATCAAGCCGGATTTCCCGCACTTCCCCGGAGGAATAAATGCGCTGATGGATAATCGAGAGCAGCTGGATACGATCATGCGCCCGCGCCAGCCCCCACGCCTCTGAACTATCCTGCGCCGTGCGCGCCTGAATGCTGAGAAGACTCGCGACAACTTGAAGATTGTTCTTCACGCGATGATGCACTTCGCGCAGAAGCGCGCGCTCCTCACGGAGCGCTTCCGCCAAACGTTGCTCACGTACGCGCAACGTGCGCGCCATTGCGGCGAGCGTGCGCGAAAGTGAGCGTATTTCTTCTGGAGCATTGACGATGCTCTCATCCTGCTTGATCTCAGCGCCGCGCACATAGGAGCGCGCTGCCTGTTCCACTTGGCTGAGCGGCCGTGAAACGAACGCCTCCATGGCAAGCCATGAGACGGCTATTGCAATCAGCCACATCAAAAGCGGCCATCCCACGGCGAATGCGAAAGCGAGACGATCCTGCCATGTCGCGGATGGCGGCTTCCACGTCGCGAGGAGATAAATATCCGGCGCGAAAAGCGGCTGCACCAAACCATCGGCGCCGCCGAAACGAAAACGCGGCTGACCTGAATTGACCGCCGCGCGAATTTCGCGCGATGTAGGCCGATCAAAAACTTCCGACGCCGTCAGCAGCGGCGGCCCCAGCGCATCGCCGTTGCCGTCGATAAGCACAAGGTTAAATTGTGAATTTTCGGTCTGCGCTGCATGTCTGATACGCTGCAGCGGGCTGTTGAGCGCGACGTAACCTACAATCGCATCGTTCGCGCCCCGGATCGGCGCTACGCCGCCAAAAACGGGAACGCCAATCATCACCGATTGCGATTGATAGCCGAACGCCATTTCGCGCCGTTGCGCCGCGCGCGAGAAAACCAGCGCTCCTTGAACGCTTTCTGTGTGACTCGACGTCGGCACATTGCACCGCACGCGGCCGTCTGGATCGATGACGGCGATCGCGCCAAGTCCGCGATAGGTATCCCACAATTGCGAAAGCGTTTCTGTGCAATTCGCCCTGCTCATCGTGCGTATTTCACGCGCCGTCGCCATCACGCGCAGAACGTCCGTCATTTCGGAAAAAACGTCAGCCACGCGCGCATGCGCGCTCTCCGCTTGTGCGGCGATACGTTCCGAAACCGCCTTACTCCGGCTTTCCGCGATATTGACGCCTGTTTGGATGGCGATGACGCCGGCCGGCAATAACGCGAGCGCCAGGAATAAGGCGATACGGCCACGGATAGAGCTAATTGAAAGCGTCGCCGGCCAGGTCTTCTTGAGCCAAGCGAGGATGTTAGCGATCACAGCGTGTCCGCACGCTCAGTCAATGCATCTAATCGCGAAGCGCTTTCCTCGGTCATGCCGAGCATGTCGGAAAGTCTACGCCGGGCGCGATTTGCGCGGCTTTTGATCGTGCCGACAGCACATCCGCAAATGTCCGCCGCTTCTTCATAAGAACAGCCTGAAGCGCCGATAAGGATAAGCACTTCTCGCTGATCGGCGGGCAATTGGTAGAGGGCGCGCTTGAAATCCTCGAGATCGACAGCGTCTTCTTGCGCCGCTTTGGAGGACATACGCAGCGCATGCTGCCCATCGACATCCTCAACTTCCCGGCGCTGCTTTCGCAGCAACGAGTAATATTGATTACGAAGTATCGTAAAAAGCCACGCGCGCAAATTTGTGCCGGGCTGAAACTGCTCAGCATGGGACAGCGCTTTCACAATCGTATCTTGTACAAGGTCATCCGCGCGCGCCGCTTGACCGGCAAGCGAATGCGCAAATGCCCGTAGGCTGGGCATAAGCGCGATCAGATCTTGTTTGAAGGTCGCCGACGGCGTCATCGAACAGCACCCTGGCCGTCTTTGTCCTCGTCCGGCGAAGGAAGCTTGATCTCATCCAGTTTGCCGAGCAGCTGCATGATTTTATCGGGGACTTGCTGATCGGCGACCTCGTCGTAGACCATCTTTAGCTGACGCGAGATATTGTCCGCACGCTCGTCCGCCCGTTCAGGTTTTGGCGGCCGGCCCGGCCCGCCTTCATTAGCCATTGAGGACTCCGATTTATTACCCGCATCGTCCAGCATACTTGATCGCTCCCCAGCGTGTCCTTTGCGTCGGATGCGAGCAGAAACGCCGCCGATCAAAGAAAGTTCCAGGGGGAGGGAACCGAAGCTCCAACGCAGCGTTGTCCGCCGTCATCTTAGCGCGGGAGCGTCGTGCGCGGGTCGTCTGCAGCCGCTGCTTCCAGGGAGGAAAGATGTCTCTCGCCAGTTCGCTCGGCCCCCATTTGCCCTATCTCCGCCGCTACGCACGCGCCTTGACGGGCTCCCAACGAAGCGGCGATTCGTACGTCGCCGCCGCGCTCGAATCGATC
>JBEVOS010000286.1:0-4198 GCA_040507435.1 Caulobacterales bacterium
GATGGGCGCCGTCGCGCTTACGAGTTTTGCTTGGCACAAGCCGCTTTGGCTGGCGCTGGTGATTACGAGCTTATGGGGCTTAGCGGCGGGCGTCTGGATTTCCATGAGCCGCACGATCGCGCAGAGCGCATCCGCGCCGCAATTTCTTGGGCGCGTGCTTGCGATCTACTCGATGGGCTTTTTCGGCGGCGCGCCGATTGGATCGGCGCTGACTGGCTGGGCTTCATCGCTCGCAGGCCCGCATCTTGCGGCGTTGCTGCCGGGCTTGGGGTTGATGATTGGCGCTGTGCTGCTGGCGATGTTCACTTCGCTTTGGCGCTACGATTTCACCAACCCGCCGCCCGCCTGAGCCTTACGAAAATTCGCGCGGCTGCCACCAGGGGAAAAAGTCCGGCATTTCTGCGCTGACTTTTTGCGTGAAGTTCGGCGGACGCTTTTGCAAAAAGCTCTCGACGCCCTCCTTCGCATCCGCGCCGGCGCCGAGGCGATGCACGGCGCGGCTATCGATCTTGTGCGCTTCCATCGGATGATCCGCGCTCGCCACGCGCCAAATCATTTGACGCATCAGCGCAACCGAAAGCGGCGCGCAATTATCGACAATTTCTTTCGCGAGCGCGCGCGCTGCAGGAAGCAATTCATCCGGCGCGTGCAATGAGCGCACCAGGCCGCGCTCCTTCGCTTCGCTCGCAGGAAAAACGCGTCCCGTCATGCACCATTCGAGCGCAGCGGGCACGCCCACTATCTTCGGTAGGAAATAAGAAGAGCAAGCCTCAAGCACGATGCCGCGCCGCGCGAAGGGGAAACCGAAACGCGCTTCCGTCGATGCGAGGCGCATATCCATCGCGAGCTGCATCGTTGCGCCGACGCCGACGGCGGGACCGTTCACCGCGGCGATCATGGGTTTCAAAGATTCATAGATGCGGAGCGTCAAACGTCCGCCATTGTCACGAATTCGTTCTGAATCTTCCGCCGCGCCCCGCTCGGCGCGGGTATCGTAATTGAATGTCGCGCCGCCAGCGGAAAGATCGGCGCCCGCACAAAATCCGCGCCCTGCGCCCGTCACGATCACCGCGCGGATATCGTCATCACGATCGGTGATGTCGAAGCACGCGAACAAATCGCTCATCATGCCGGCGGTGAACGCGTTCAGCTTATCGGGGCGATTCAGCGTGATCGTCGCGACACCCTCGGCGACATCGAACAGCACAGTTTCAAATTTTTTGGCGGACATGAAAACGTCTCCCTTCGTTACCGGTGGGAGACGCGCTCAAGACGATATGGTCAACCGTGTTTAGCCGGGATTTTAACGGCGCGAATTGCGCGCGTTGTATTCCGCGGCTTCGGCAGTCCAAGCTTGACCGACCGAATTCAGGCGTTGAACGCCCGCATTATATTCGCTCACGCGCGCTTCGTGCTGACGCGCGGCGGGAAGCAATTCATCCGCTTCGGCGCGGCGGCATGTGAGCGCTTCCTGCGCTTGACGGGCCCAAGCTTGGTAAGCAGCGTCGCCAGTTTGCATTTCGCGTGCGTTCCGGGCGGCGGCGCCGTCCGGCAAGGTTGGCTCCGGCGGAATGGCACCGCAACGCGACGGCGGAATGGCTGCGGGAGCGGCAGGCGCAGGCGCCGTTTCAGCGAAAGCGACAGTTCCGAACGCGATGGCGGCGAATGCGGCGCTAAGCGCGACTTTCATGAATTCCTCCTCTGCGCCCGCCGTTTACACGGCGCGGCGCTTCATCTCGCACTAAGGTCCTCGCGCTGGCGAGAAGCCAGCGAAACGCGGCTAAATTGAGATTAACCGCCCAACCGGAACGTGATCGGCACGCGCACGCGGCCGCCATCCGTCGGGCGCCCATCTGCTGTGGCCGGCGCCATGCGGAACGACCGCGAGATGCGGATCGCCGCTTGGCCGAAGCCCCACCCAGATGGATCTTCACTCGCGACGTTGCACGAGATGCGGCCGCCGGAGTCGACGACGCAATCGAGCACGACGCGCCCTTCCCGTTCACGCTCAAGCGCGCGTTCCGGATATTCGCGGGCGAAGTCACGGCCGTTCGGACGCTCAATCCATTGCGGATTGGTGATCACGGCGACCGGCGGAGACGGCGGGGGATCAACGCTGACGGGAATGTCCGTCGGAACAGACGGCACGTCCACCATAGGCGGTGGGATGCGCTGCTCAGGCGGGGGCGGCGGCGGAGGCCGGTTCGGCGGCGGAGGCGGAGGCGGAGCCTTCTTTTCCTCGACCTGCACCTTCACAGCTTCGGATTCATCGAAGATGTCGGTGATCGCCGAGAATTTCTGCGTGATCGCCAGGTAGACGATGCTGATGCAGATAAGGCCTGCGAGCGACAGCGAAATAAGGCGAAGGCGAACCATAGACGTTAGCCCTCCTGCGCGAGTTCAGCGAAGATGCCCACTTTGACGAAGCCTTCTTCTTGAAGACGACTCATCAAACGAACGACTTCACCATAGGGAGCAGATTGATCCGCACGCACGTAGACCGTGGCGTCCGAATAAATCTGCGTGATCGGCAGCGACCAATTGTTTTCTATCGCCTTGCGCAGAACGACGTCGCCAACCGTTTCGATCGTCGCTTGCTCACCATCCACCGTGATGCGGAAATTTGAATCCATCAGCACGAAGGTCGGTTTCCGGCCTTCGATCGGCGGCATGGGCCGCGGATTTGGCGGCGGCAGGTCGACGCGAATGTCGACTGTCGGGATCGGCGCGGTCACCATGAAGATGATCAGCAGAACCAGAAGAATATCGATGAACGGGATGACATTCGGATCGGAGTTCGGCGCCATTTCGCGCCGGCCGCTCTTACCGCCTCCCGAACTTGCGAGCTTTGCACCCATTAGGTCAATTCCTTCTCATCACCGGCGACGGTCTTCGGTGACGAGTCCGATTTTCGTGAAACCGCGGTTCTGCAGCTGGTTCATAACGCGGACGATGTTGCGATACGCCGTTTCGGAGTCGGCACGGATGTAGACGCGCTGCCCGATGATCTCGAGCTCATCGCCCCGCAGCTCCGGCGTGTTCGTGTTGACGGCGTCGTAAGTGGCCTGACCGATCCGGTCGAACGGCACCTCCTCATCCATGACGAACACGTGCAGGCCCGCACCCTGATCCTGGACCGAAATCCAAGTCGGTTTTGGCGGCCGCTTCGACGGCATGATCTTCGATTCCGGCATATCGACGCTGATATCCACGGAGGCGATCGGCGCCGCGATCATGAAGATGATCAGCAGAACAAGCATGACGTCGATAAAGGGGATGACGTTCGGTTCCGCTGTGACCTCTTGGCGGCCGCGTTTGCCTCCGCCATGGCCAGGGGCCGATGCTAATTTCGCTCCCATCGCGTTTCTCCTCAGTCTCTACGCGATGAAATCAGGCGCTACGGCGGTCCATGTCGCGGGAGACAAGGGCGATGAACTCAGACGCGAAGTCGTCCATCTTGTTGCCTTGCTTGGAGATCTGCTTGGCCGAGAAGTTGTAGATGAGAACGGCAGGAATAGCAGCGGCGAGGCCAGCGGCGGTTGCGAGAAGCGCGCCGGCGATACCGGGAGCGACGACCGCGAGCGAGGTCGTTTGCGTCGAGGCGATGCCGACGAAGGCGACCATGATGCCCCAGACCGTACCGAACAGACCGATGAACGGCGCGTTCGCGCCGATCGACGCAAGGAAGGTCATGTTCGAGCCGAGCTCTTCGAGGTGGTCGTTCTGGCGGCTCGTCATGGCGGCGGAGACGCGCTGCATCGTGTGATCGCGGGCGTCGCGCATCGTGTAGAGGCCGAGGTCCTGCGTGCGGCGGACTTCCGCCATGCCGGCGTCGAACATGGACTTGATGCCGGAGTTCGGGAGCTTGCGAACGATAGCTTCGGCTTCTTCAACCGAGTTGGCCTTACGGAACGCAGCGAGGAAGTCCTTCGTCTGCTTCGACGCTTTGCGCATGACGAAGATTTTTTCGAACAACAGCGCGACAGCGTAAATCGTGCAAAGGCCCAAGATGACCATGACGCCGAGTTCGACCCCGTTCAGGTGCTGAACGAGTTCGATCATGGACACTTCTTGCTGGCCGGCGGCCTCAGCGGCGGCTTGCGCGCCTTGCGCTTTTGCAGCGGCGAGATCAGCGGCGGATGGGGTCGCAGCCGGAGCCGGAGCCGCAGGCGCAGCGGTTTCGCCGGCTGGGGTCGTC
>JBEVOS010000307.1:0-4980 GCA_040507435.1 Caulobacterales bacterium
GTCGAGGTCGGCGAGGAAGGTTTGGCGCAGTCCGATTGTGCCAGAGGAAAGAGCTGCTGTTCCGCCGCCGAGCGGGCGTGGATCGAGCGGATAGGGCAACGGGCGAATGCGCGACACGCAATCAAAGCCGCCCGTGCGCGCCGTGCAGTTTTGCCCTTCTGGCGCGTTGCGCTGAATGGACCCAGCTGGGCCATAAATACACATCAGCGCCGGAGAACCGCCGATCGTTTGGACGCGTGTTTCGGTCAGCGAGTTGACGATTGGCGTATTCCACCAGCCGCTTGGCGTTGGCGTTGTGATTTCGCGGCGAACTTGGCTGAGCGGACATTCAATCGGATCTGCGAATGCCGGCGCGGCGAAACATGCGAGCGCGACGGCGGCGAAGGCGGCGATGAGCTTCATGAAATTCTCCCCAAATTCAGCGCTGGCTGCGCTTCACGGGCATTAGGCTCGCTTCTATCGCATGAGCTGTAGCTGAATGGCGACGTGCTGAATGTTCGAGCGGTGACCAAGGTCACGTAGCTGGCCGTGCTGAAAGCCCGTGCGTGGTTTTCGCCCAGTAGTGAGGACGCGTGATGAGGTCAAAAAGCGCCATCCAGGCTGCGATGGTAGTGAGAGGCCAATAGAAAGGCATTGTCGCTGCAGCGCCGATGACGCGCAGATCGCGCGTCGCGACCGCGCTGACAAGATTTGCGTAAAACGCAGTCGCTAGGCCGAATACGGTTAGCGCGATGTCTTGCGGGCCGAGAAGATTGATCGGTGTGAATGTTGTGACCAGCAGCAGAAGCGCGAGCGGGCCATGCGCGAATGCTGCAAGCAGGCCACCGGCGAGCACGAGCTGCATTGCGCCGAAACCTCTGAAACCGAGTTCGGCGTAAGTCCGGAACGGATTGCGCATTAGGACGAGCCAGGTTTGTAAATGTCCCTTGATCCACCGCGTGCGTTGATTGATCCAGGCGCGTACCGTGATGGGCGCCTCTTCGAATGTTGGATGCTGAATTACATTGATATTATAGCCATGCGCGGCGAGCCGGTATCCAAGGTCGGCGTCTTCTGTGACATTATACGAGTCCCAGCCACCGATTTCGCGCAGAATATTGGTGCGAAAATGATTGCTCGTGCCGCCAAGCGGCATAGGCAATTTTAATTGCGCCAAGAATGGCAGAATGACCCCAAATTGTATCGCGTACTCAGCTGCGAACTGGGCTGAAATCCAACTTGCTTCTGTGTTGTCAATCAAGAGCGGCGCTTGCACGCACGCTATATTGGGCGCGTGTTTGAACGCGGCGAGCGCCGCGCGCAATTGTTGAGGGTGCGGCCTATCTTCAGCGTCGTACACGACGGAAAATTCGCCCGATGCTGCCTGGAGCGCGAAATTGAGCGCTTTCGGTTTTGTTGGCGGCCCTTCAAGCGGCACAAGTACGGCTTGATAGGGCGGAGCGAGCTTGAGCGCCTCAAATGCTGCACGTGTTTCGGCATCGTCTTCTTCGAGAACGATAAGAATCTGGAGCGACGCCCTCGGATAATCGATGCGATCGAGTGCTGCGATCAGCTCAGCCAGTACGGCGGCTTCGCGACGAAGCGGGCATATCACGGTGTAGCGGGGGAGGCCGGTGAGCAAAGCTTCCATACGCGTTGGCGCCCGTGCTAACGCCGCTGCGGCCGCGAGCAGCCGCCATGCGATAGACAGCGTGAAGATGAACGCCGCTAAAATGTAGATGAGCGTAAGCGTTATGCGCCAATCGCTGACCAACGCCTCTACGAATACAAAGGCAAGAACACCGAGCAAGACCGCTTGTGTCCACGTGAGTGTGCGATGCGCCGAACGATCGGGCTTTTGCGCAGCCAGAACGCGCCAAAAAGCGGCGGCAGGCTGCGCCGCTGATCCGCCATCCATCCCCATATGACGTAAGGAGAGCTGCGTCGCGGATGTGCGCTATAAACTTAGAGTTGAGCGCAGTCGAGAAATGCGAATAATTCTAGGCGGCGCGTACAAGTTCACCTGCGAGCGCACGTTTCATAAGCGCCGCCGTTTGACGAACGCCGAAGATTGCGGCGAACGAACCGAAGCGCGGCCCTTGCTCCTGGCCGAGCAGCACCTCGTAAAGCGCCTTGAACCAATCGCGCAGCGGTTCGAAGTTATGTGTCTTGCCGACTTCGAACACGTCGTTCTGGATCGCTGCGGCATCCGCAAAGTCCGCGGGCATTGCATCCAGCTTTGCGATCAGCGCTTCGAATGCCGCACGTTCCTTGTCGTTTGGTGCGCGAAACTTTTTCGTGGGTTTCACAAAGTCATCGTAATAGGCGATCGCGTAACCGCAGAGGCTGTTGAGCCGCGGATGCGTCGCGGGCGCGGTTCCTGGCGCGTACTTCCCGATGAATTGCCAAAGCTGCTCTTTCGTTTCGGCATTCGCAGCCGAGACGAGGTTGAGCAAAAGTGCGAATGAGATTGACGCCGTCGCAGCGGCGTTCGTCGCAGGTGCAAATTCGCCCATGGCTTCGGGCGCGGGCGGGACGCCGTTATGAATATGCCAAACCGGATTTTCCATCTGCTCTGCGAGCGTCTGGTTCGGATAGCTTTCGAGGAAGCTTAGATATTCATCGACGGCTTTGGGGATGACATCGAAATAAAGCCGCTTGGCGGTTTTGGGTTTTTGGAATTGATAAAGCGAGAGGCTCTCAGGCGGCGCGTAGCGCAGCCATTCCTCGACGGTGAGGCCATTGCCCTTCGTCTTGGAAATCTTTTGTCCCTGTTCGTCGAGAAAGAGTTCGTAATTGAAGCCTTCCGGCGGCGTTCCGCCAAGTGCTTTGCATATCTGTGAGCTGACCTTGACGCTATCGATCAGATCCTTGCCCGCCATTTCGTAATCGACGCCAAAAGCGGCCCAACGCAGCGCCCAATCTGGCTTCCACTGGATCTTCACGTGGCCGCCTGTGACGGGAAGTTCGATCTTTTCGCCGTCTTCGTCTTGAAAAACGATTGTGCCCTTCGAGAAATTGCGCGCGAGCGTTGGTACTTCGAGCACGCGGCCGGTTTTGGGGCTGACTGGTAGAAAGGGCGAATACGTTGCGCGGCGTTCTTCACCCAAAGTTGGCAGCATGATCGCCATGATCGCGTCGTAGCGATCGAGCATCTTCAGCAGTGTTTCATCGAAACGGCCCGAGCGATATTGCTCGGTTGATGATAGAAATTCGTACTCAAAGCCGAATTGATCGAGAAACGCGCGCAAGCGCGCATTGTTGTGCGCCGCAAAACTTGGATGCGTGCCGAACGGATCGGGCACGTCCGTCAGCGGCTTGCCCATATGCGGTTCGAGCAGTTCGCGGTTCGGTACTGTCGGCGGAATCTTCCGCATGCCGTCCATGTCGTCGCTGAACGCGATCAGCTTCGTAGGTATCTTGTCGTCGGTCAGTACGCGGAAGGCGTGACGCACCATCGTGGTGCGCGCAACTTCGCCGAACGTGCCGATATGCGGCAGGCCCGAGGGACCGTAACCGGTTTCGAAAATAACCGGGCCGTCCTTGGGACGCTTCTTCAGGCGCTCGACGACGGCGCGCGCCTGTTCAAAGGGCCAAGCCTTAGCGATGTCTGCGAGCGTGCTTTGGTCTGACATGACGAATCCTGGACTTAGCCTTCAATACAAGCTTGAAGGCCAAACGCGCAAAGGCGATGGCGCTTTGCACGGGTTTGGTGAGGATACAGGCGCGTGAAAACGATCATTTTGATGCGGCATGCGAAGGCCGTTCGCGATCAGGAGGCCCCGAACGACCGCGCGCGGGGCCTGACCGGCCGTGGCCGGCGCGATGCGGCGGCGGCGGGCGCTGCGCTGATCGCGGCGGGCGTAAAGCCGGAATTCGCACTCGTTTCGTCTGCGCAGCGGACGCGTGAGACAGCGCACTATGCATTGGCTGAGATCGCGCCTATCGACGTGCGGGTCGATGACGATCTCTACCTGGCCGATCCGCAAACAATCTGGCAGGCGGCGATGGCTGCGCCCGCTGGCAGGGTGCTTGTCATCGCGCATAATCCAGGCATCCATGAGATCGCTGCAATGCTTGCCGATCAAGCTGGCGATCGTTCGAACGCGGCGCGCGCCGCCGCAGCAAGTTTTCCAACATCCGCCTTCGCCGCTTTCGAGATCGAAAACGACATTCTTACTGCCTCGGGCGCACGCTTTCTCGCTGGCTGGCGGCCAGAGAAAAGCGAGGACTAACGCCTCACAATAAGCGCTCAGCAATTTGCACCGCATTCAACGCCGCGCCTTTCAGCAATTGATCGCCCGAGAGAAAAATCACGAGGCTTTTGCCGGTTGGGTCGCTGAGATCTTCGCGCACGCGGCCGACGAGTACTTCATCGCCGCCGCTCGCATCGATCGGCATGGGAAAATAGTTTTTCTCGCGGTCGTCGACGAGCCGTACGCCGGGAAAGGCTGCGAGCGCCTCGCGCGCTTGTTCGACCGTGACGCGCTTAGCGAATTCAATCGTCACGGCTTCCGCATGCGCCCGCAACACCGGCACGCGCACGCAGGTGATGCCGATGCGCAAATCCGGTAGCCCCATGATCTTGCGGACTTCCTTCATCACCTTGTCTTCTTCACCATTATAGCCGCTGGCCGGATCGATTGCGGCGTTGTGACTGAAGAGATTGAACGCATACGGATGCGGCAGAACTTTCGGTTCGTAGCTTTTACCTGCGAGATATGCGCGCGTGGATTCTTCCAGTTCTTCCATCGCAGCGGCGCCGGCGCCTGACGCCGCTTGATAGGTTGATGCGATCACGCGAACGACGGGCGCGATCTGATGCAGCGGCTTGAGCGCCATCACCATGAGCGCTGCGGTGCAATTGGGATTGGCAATTAGCCCTTCATGCCGTGCAATTGCGCCAGTATTTACTTCCGGCACGATCAGCGGCACGCCATCGTCCAAACGAAACGCGGAAGAATTATCGACCACGACCGCGCCCGCTTTGATCGCGACCGG
>JBEVOS010000317.1:0-4230 GCA_040507435.1 Caulobacterales bacterium
GTAATCACGCCCTGCGCGAGGAAGAGCCATGCCCTTCTGCGCCCCACCGATTTCAAAATTGGCGGTCCGCCCCAATCGAGCAGCGGCGCCCACAGAAATTTGAAGGCATAGGCCAGCGCGATCCAGGAGACGATCCCGATCGTCGTCAGTTCAACCTGAGCATTGGAAAGCCATGCCGAGAGCGAGCCGATGACGAGCGCATTTGGCAGTCCCGCCGCGAAGCCTAACGCCGTCATTACCCAAATCGCGCGGTGGTCACGGCCGATCTTCGGCGCCTCGGCGGATGCGGAGGGAGCGGCGGCGTCAGTCATGAACGGCCTTTCGTGCCGGGATTATTCGACCGGGAACGTGGAATCTTTCGCACGGTTGGTAAAGCGCGCAGCCACAGCCTGTAGGCGCAATGAATCGATCGGTTTGGAGACGAAATCGTCTAGTCCCGCCGCGAGCACGGCGGTCCGTTCATCGTCCGAGACATCGGCGGTCAGCGCAACAAGAGGCGTTTTCGCCTTGTCGCCGGAAAGCATGCGGATGCGCTTGGCTGCGCCATAGCCATCGAGGCGCGGCATGCGCAGGTCAAGGAATACGATGTCGTAAGGCGCCGCCCTGACAGCGGCGACGGCCTCCTCGCCATCGCCGACGACGTCAACAACGCAGCCTACGCGTGTTAGAAGGGTGCGAGCGAGCAGCGCGTTAATCGGATTATCCTCGGCAAGAAGAACGCGCATGCCGGCGAGCGGCGAAAGCGGCGCTTCTGGCGGCGGCGGCGGCGGCGTTTCCGCGCGCAATGCGATGTGGATACGTTCCGCAAGCGCGCGGCGGCGCACTGGCTTCACCATATAATGCGCGACGCCAAGCTCGCGGCTTCTAGCGATGCCGTCGCGATCTTCCTGCGGCGTTAGGGCGATCAGCGCGCGCGCATTGTTCTTCAATATTCCGAGCTCGGCCTCGCTGAGATCATCGGCGCGATCGACCAGCATTACATCGGCGCGCCGCCCGTTGAGCGCGAGAGACGCGCCGAGCGCTTCAAGATTCGCGACGAGCGTGTGCGCGAGCAGGGGCGATGCGCTTGCGACCGCGATTGTGAGGCCATTGAGCGACGGAGACGGCTGCGAATCCTCCGCGCTTTGCAACGGCAGTTCAACCCAGAAACTCGCGCCCTGCCCCGGCCTACTGACCAGCCCCGCTTTACCGCCCATCGCCACGGCAAGCCGTTTGACGATCGCAAGGCCAAGGCCAGCCCCGCCGTGACGATGCGCGGTCGATGCATCGGCTTGCGCAAATTCCTCGAAAATCTTGGCCTGCAACTCAGCGGGCACGCCGGGGCCGGTGTCGCGCACGGTGAAGCGCACGCCATTCTGGCCCGCCGCCATTTCGAGAACAACGCCGCCCTTCTCGGTGAATTTCACGGCGTTGCCGGCGAGGTTGAACAGAATCTGCCTGAGACGGCCGTCATCGCCAATCACGCGCGTAGGCGCACTCGCGCGCACAAGCGTTGCGATCTCGATGCCTTTCGCATGCGCTTTGGGGCTCAATAATTCGGCGACGGATTGCAGCGTGGCTTCGGGATCGAATGGCAGATTATCGAGCTGCACGCGCCCCGCTTCCAGCCGCGCGTAATCAAGAATTTCCGTGATGATATCGAGCAGATGCTCGCCGGACTCCCTGATCGCACCGACATAGTTGTTGAGCGAGGGTTCAAGTTCTGCCTGTGCAAGCAATCCCGCCATGCCGAGAATACCGTTGAGCGGTGTGCGCAATTCATGGGTAAGCGTGGCGAACAATGTCGTTTTCGCACGCGTGACCTCGTCGTTGGCGGCGACATGCCGCGAAACATCACGCGCGATGATGAGGCTCGCGCCATCCGGCAAAAGCCGATCGATCCATTCGAGACGCGCGCCATCCGGCGCAGCGGATTCAAAACGTCGCAGACCATCAATATAGGGCGGCGGCTTCACGCGCCCCCAAGGAGAACGGTTTGGGCCAATATAATGTCTGAACATGGTGCGAAACGCGGGATTGGCCCGCAGAAGCGCGCCGTCCGGCGCGAGCACCGCCATCGGGTCGGGCGCAGCCTCGAACGGGTCAAACGCGGGAGAAGTCGCGGGCGCCGCCATAATGTTTAAGTGAAGGCGCGGGGGTTAATGAAGTGTATGCGCGGGCTTTGAGCTTCTGAGGTTTTCGTGGCACATTTTGCTGTCGTGTGACTGGCGATGAAAGGTGGACCACCACCGGGGAGCACGATTCAAACCGCCGCACGCCTGGGCATCCAATGTGGAGGATGCAATGAGCGACCCGATAGACATTTATAATTGGCGCAGGATCGACGCGCGGCTGACAACGTCCGGCCAGCCTAACGAAGAGCAGCTCGCTGAAATTCAAAAGCTAGGCGTGACGGATATCATCAATCTTGGTCTGCGAGAGCATGAGCGCGCTCTAGCAGATGAAGGCGCGCGCGCGAGCGCGCTTGGCATGCGTTACGTCCATATTCCGGTCGCGTTCGATCAACCGACCGAGGATGATTTTGCAAAATTTTGCGCCGCGATGGCGGACATGCGCGGCGCAACGATCCATGTTCACTGTATCGCAAACATGCGCGTCACCGCATTTTTGTATCGCTACCAACGCGACGTGCTTGGGGCGCCTGACGAACACGCGCGGGCAGCGATGGATAGCGTCTGGCAGCCTGGCGGCGTGTGGGCGAAATTTATTGGCGACGAGGCGAGCGTGGACCTGCCGCATCGCGGGCCACGCACGGCGGAGCCTTAAGCGTTCGTCCTTAAGCCGCCCGTCTGCATTTCGCTTTGCCCTGCCCAAACGCGTTTAAGGCTCAACGCTTCGGCGATATGCGCGCGCTTGACGCCGCCTGCGCCGTCGAGATCGGCGATCGTGCGCGCGACTCGCAAGGTGCGATGATAGGCGCGCGCGGAAAGCGTCAGCTGTTCTGATGCGCGCGCGAGCAGCGCCGCACCGGCTTCATCGGGCGCAGCGAGCTTTTCCGTCATCGGCGCATCCAATTGCGCGTTTAGCCTGGAGCCTTCGGCGCCTGCATCACGCGCGCGCATCAATTGAGCCTCACGCGCAAACGCGACGCGCGCGGCCGCTTCCGCCGTGCCTTCTACCGGCGCGGGCAAAGCGAGATCAGCAGGCGTCACCGGCGGCACGTCTAGCTGGATATCGATACGGTCAATCAGCGGACCAGAGAGCCGCGCTTGATATTCGATCGCGCAACGCGGCCCTCTTCGGCAGCCCCCGACGCCATTACCGCCGCCGCAGCGGCATGAACGCGTTGCCTTTTTCCCCCACCGAAAAATCTCTTTAAAAATAGAACCATCGCCGCCCCGCCCTCCTCAAACTCCCGGCGAGCACCTCCGAGCCGCCCGGACTTCGCGGCGGCTCCTCCAGCGAGATGTGGCACGCCAGATGGGGGTCTGCACACAGAGCGTTTTGGAATGGGAGAGCGGCAAATCGCTGTCGATTACCATGTGGCCAAAACTGATCCGCTTTCTCGGCTACGATCCCATTCGGGACCAAGCCACTTTGGGCGCGCAGATTGCGGCTCTGCGCCGCTGCCTCGGGCTTAGTCTCAATCGCCTCGGTAGGAGGCTCGGCTGCGACGAAGAAACAGTAGCGCACTGGGAGAGCAACCGTCGCATGCCAAATAAACTACTTCGCGACGCGCTTGAGAAACTTTTTGCCGAATATGAAATTGGCGCTACTCGGTAGCTAAAGCCACGCGTGAGCTAAAATGGATCGGGCGTCTATCGCCGCCCGAAACTGAGGCTATTTGCCTCCTCCAAAACCGCTATCCACTGGCTGTTCTCCAAGCATTATTGAAATAAATTGCTCAGGGGCCCTTTGGGCCCAAATCTAATAGCTAACAAATACTTAACAAACCGTGAACGACAGCGCGATAGCGCGATGCGGCCCCGGGTTTTGCGAGACGCGGTAATAGTGAGTGAGCGTTGCCTCCGCAAGATGGGCGGGCAATGCGGTCTCGACCGTTGGAGACACTACAAATTCGAGGCGATCGAGATCGTCCTCGACCTTCAATTTTCGGAAATCTCTTGGAACGAACAGCGCAATTGATGCGCGTTGACAACGGGGCGCCTCGTCAAGCCCGAATATACTCAATGTATCGCGACCTTCAGTTCTTAACGGGTCCATGAAGCCATGCGCCAGCTCGGTCTTCACGATTCGGTAACGTTCGCCGGGCGGCAGCGGTCGTCCATA
>JBEVOS010000054.1:0-4765 GCA_040507435.1 Caulobacterales bacterium
GCAGGGCCGCGAGTTCTCGCGTCTCGGTCTCGACTTCAAAGGATTATATGGCCGACCGCTGCAGCCGATCGACTGTCAAAACCTGTTTTGCGAGATCTCGAAGTATGCACGCGTCGCCTATCCTGCCCATGCAGGAGTGCTGGGGCGTACACGCATCAAGCAGAACTTCGTACAGAAACTTGAGCCCGTACCGGTGCCAATGTTTCCCCCGCATTGGAAAATGAATCGCGTCGAACGGAAGCGACTGCGACGATAGGATGTCGATTAACGGGAAGGTCCGCTTGCGGCGAACCGGGGCTTAGGTCTGTTTGTGGGATCTTGCAGCAATGAAATACGCTATAGATCGGTTGCCGCCCGCGCACTGTTAGCCTGGTGACGCCTCCATTTCCTCAACAATGCTCGTCAAAATCCGAAACGCGCTGGGATTATCGTCTGGATCTATTTCCTCGATGGCCGCCTTTAGCTTCGCCGCCACGCCAGCGATGCTTGTTGCGGGCATTGCTTGAAGCTTGCGCGCAATCTGCTTTCTCTCGCTCATAGCGCTCTCTATCTGAGCGTCCAATTCAAACAATTCTCGCGCCTCTCGCAACACACGCTGTTCTTGTTTGCTCAGCGCAAACCAGTTCGCGTTCTTGGCCAGCCAATGCTCTTGCTTCCCCCAGCGGATCATCAGCTCTGTTTGCAGACGCGTCAGACTTACAAAACGATCGCAGAGTGCGATGAGCGCATCGTCGTCGTCCTTTGACGGCGACGCTTCAGACGACGCACCTGCCGCAATCTGCGCAGCGCTTGCGCCCAGCACGAGGCCTCGCCGCGATATGCGCGCCATTAGCCGGCGCTCGCGGGGAGGGCGGCGCGCTTATATGAGCGTGATGTTCGTCTCATAACCGCGCGCGACGTTGCCGCCGCCGTTACAAGTCTTCGCCGCATGTTGGCGTCCTCCTTGTGCCGGAGTACCGCTCTCATGCGCTGCGAAGTCCAGTGCGATCTCTCATAAACGAAAGGCGTCAGCGCCGCATGCAGACGAACAAACGACGCAAAGCCGGCGGCTAATAATCCCGCAAGGGGCTACGATAATAATCCTCCCAATTGCCGCCCTCGACAAAATATCCCGAAGTGTGTTGATCGCTTTCAGGAATTTCCATGTCCTCGAATGGAACGCGAACACCGCCTTCGAAAAGCGTGCCGCCGATTGTGCTGACATTGCTCGACGCGCGCTTTTCGCGGCGGATATAGTCGAGCGCCTGCGAGATCGAATCGACCTGGTCATCGTAATCGCCGTTGGGAAATTGCAGGATCTCATCGCGCAAATCGCCGATCCAATGCGCTTGTTTTGGGATCAACACTTTACCTGCCGAAATGTCAGAGGTGACGCCAAAGAAACGCGACGCCTTATCTTTGTTTGGAACAATCGCCTGCGTGCGGAAATCCTTTCGCATCGCGCCAAGCTCTTGCAGCAATTGCTGACCCGACGCCTTCTTCTCGATCAGCACGATTGAAGCCTCGTGCGCGCGCGCTTGCGCGAATACAAGCGCTTTCAAAGTGGGATAGTTCACGCGCCGCCGCATCAGATCGATCAGGTAGCGATTGTCGCCATGCACGACCCAGGTTGTGCACACCGACCAAGAATTCTTGGCGCCGGTCTCGATCGCCGTGTCCCAGCTTTGGATGATGCGGATGTTTTCCTTCGGCGCTTCGTCATATTCCTTAAACCATGACCAGCTGAAATGCTCGCTGTCTTCCGGAACAGGCCGCTGCAAATATTGCGCTGAGAACATCGCTGAGCCCATATCGCGCTTCAGCTCATCGAGTGCGCTTTGCGATTCACGTTTGGGCTGAAGAAGTTCGCCGCGTTTGAAGGCGTGCGTTCGGCGCTCGTCGAGCGCAAAGACCGTGTCATCGCTCTGAATGGCAGGCAGGCACAAATGATCCCAGCCGCCTTTTTCAAGCAGATGGCCCGCAAGGTCATGCAGATGCAAGCGTTGCATGATGACAATGATCACGCCATCGACCTTGCTATCGAGGCGGCTTGTTATCGTCCCGTCAAACCACTCCGCGGCGTTCTTGCGCGCGGGCTGCGAATAAGCGTCGGCCGCTTTCAGCGGGTCGTCGATGATGATGTAATCGCCTCCTAGACCCGTGAGAACCCCGCCCACTGAAGTCGCCAGCCGAAATCCGCCTTTCGTCGTCCAGAACTCGCTTTCGGCGCTCTTTGCTGGGGCAATCCCAATCTGCGTGTTGGGAAATATGTCCCGATAGAAGGGCGCGTTCATCACGTTCTTGGTATCGCGCGAATGGCGCGCGGCAAGGTCTTGGGAATAGCTGGCGCAGATGATGCGCGCGCTTGGATCCTTTCCCAGCAAGAAAGCCGGGAAGGCGACAGACCCTGTGATCGACTTCAAGCTGCGCGGCGGCAATGTGATCAAAAGCCGTTTGATCTTCTTCTGCCGGCATTGCTCAAGCTTGTAAGCCATCGCCTCCAAATGCCAGTTGTGGGTGAACTCCCCGCCCGGCGCTGCGATTTGAAAGGCTTTCTGCGTAAACGCCAGAAGATCGCTGCGCAGAACCGCCTGTAAGGTTCTTAGATCTTTCATCACCATCCTTCCTCGACAGTGTCTTCGTTCGTTTTGCTCACTTCTGAGTCGGCCGCTTCTTCGCCGTCAGATGTCTCATCGAGCCGCGCTTCATCACGCGCGCGCATCCGCTCCAGATAAGCGTCCAAGACATCTTCATCCTCAGCCGCCAAAACCTCAGGCGCCGCGACACCTTTCGGATCAGCCGCAAACCGCTCCGGAAAAGCTTCCCGCGCTAAAGTGGTCGCTTGCGCCATCGCACGCGGATTTCGTTTCAGCGCTTCATCGATGGTCAGTTCAACGAACGCTTCGAGCTTGCTCATGCGCCGCAGCCGGCCGTTTATTTTCGCATCGACCTTTTTTGAGAAAACCTCTGTGACAAGCTTGTTGAAGCTTTTTGCGCCCTTCGGCCGTCCGTTTGGATTTGCGCTTTGCTGACCGGCTTTGAACTGCGTGTCTTTGGGCGGCTTGCCGTAGCCGATTTCATACTCGCCGCCTTCGCCCGGCCCCTTTTTCTTCGCCATTGGACATCCTTTATTGGGGCATTGTCGTTTCACATTTGGAATGACAATGCAACCCTTATTGGGGTTATAATGAAATTGATATTGCTCAGATGGCGCGCGCGAACATGTCCTCGACCTCGTCGAAGGGGAGGTCTAGGCCCGCATGCATCGCTTTTTTGCCCGTATAGGCCTGCCAGCGACGCACGATGACGTCGCAGTAAAGCGGATCGAGTTCGATCAGGCGTGCAATGCGTCCGGTCTTCTGCGCCGCGATGAGGGTTGAGCCCGACCCGCCAAAAGGATCGAGGACAATATCGCCAAGAGCCGCGCAGTCCTTCAGCGCATCGGCGATCATCGCGACCGGCTTTACCGTTGGATGCATCGCCAATTCGTCCAGTCGGCCTGCTCTACGCGTATTGACGCCAGCATATTCCCACACATTGGTGCGATAGCGGCCATGCTGGCCAAGCTCGAATGTGTTGATGTGCGGCGCTTGACCCTTCTTGAACACGAATACCAGCTCATGACGCGAGCGATAGAACGTGCCCATCCCGCCATTATCTTTCACCCAGACGCAGAGGTTCTTGAAGGCGAGTTCGTTCGCCTTTGCCGCGGCCAGCACCTCAGTGATGTGGCGCCAATCCATGCAGACATAGAGAATGGCCCCGTCACAGGCGCGCGCAGCAGCGTTTCCAAGCGTCTCCGAGAGGAAGCGGATAAATTCCGCCTCGTTCATTTCACCTGCGCCTTCAGCAAATTCACGGTGCTTGATCGCGCCTTTGCCGCCGACAAAGCCGTCGATCGGCACATTGTAGGGCGGATCGGTGAAAACGATGCGCGCTGCATCGCCCTCCATCAGCACATCATAGCTTTTCGCGTCACGCGCATCGCCGCAGAGCAAGCGATGGCGCCCTAAAACCCAGACATCGCCAAGCTCGGTCACCACGCGCTTTGCGGGCTTGGGCAAAACATCGTCTTTGCGGCTGGGATCCGATTTGGTTTCGCGGTCCGCTTCAAGCACAAGATCGATCTCGGCGATCTCAAAACCCGTGATCTCGAGATCGAAGTTCAGCTCGCGCAGCACTTCGAACTCTTGCGCCAGCATCTCCTTGTCCCAGCCGGCATTGAGCGCGAGCTTATTGTCAGCAAGCACATAAGCGCGCTTGTCCGCCTCGCTCATATGCGAGAGGCGGATGACCGGAACTTCGTCGAGTTTAAGAAGCTTTGCCGCTTCCAGCCGGCCGTGACCGGCAAGGATCATGTTGGCATCGTCGATCAGAATCGGATTTGTGAATCCGAAGCGCTCGATCGAGCCCGCGATTTGCTTAACCTGCTTCTTGGAATGGGTGCGCGCATTGCGTGGATTGGGCTGCAAAGCCGTGCACGGCAGATGAGAGAAGGGAATATTCAAGACGTCCTCCGCGATTGCGAGGACACCTAACTTCACCATTTTTCGGCCGAATAATATAAACGAATGATCGTTCGCCTTAAAAATCGCGCCGTTGTTTTTATTAACTTTTCCCCTTTGGGTTGCCCCGTCTCGGCGGATTTCCCCCAATTTTGACCGCGATGTCCGCCGCGCGCCGATTTTGGCGCGGCTTTGGACCGGTGGCGGGACGCGCGCGCTAGCGCCGGCCGCGTTTCACGATCGGGGCTTGCTTGAGCAGCGTCGTAAGGTTCGTCGCCGAG
>JBEVOS010000082.1:0-6524 GCA_040507435.1 Caulobacterales bacterium
GCGCTTTCAGCCGTTGCTGGCGTATCGAACGGGCCAGACGTTTGCGCAACCGCCGTCCCGCTCAACAAAGCGAGCCCCGCGCAGATGGCGAAGACGCGCATGACTTTTCTCCTGACAGGCAATAACTCACTGTCAGCAAAGCATATTTTTTACGCGAACGAGAGTCGCATCGTTAATGCGCGGCGGCGGCTTTGCCTTTAAAAAGCACACGCTTCACGGCGAAGAATATGCCGATGACGATAAGGTAGCCGACATAGCGGGCCAGGCTCTGCATCCAGAACGCAGACTCAAAAAACTGGGGCAGCCGGAACTCTTGCCCGCCAGCCAAAACAGGCACGATCAAATCAACGGCGACATGCACGACAACCGCCAAAAGCGCGATGCCGAACCATTGCCGCCATGACTGCATGAAGATTGTCGCCGCCAGCGCAATGAGCAGCCCCTGCAATTGGTTCGTTTCATTGAACCCTGTGCGCATGAATCCAAGAATCGAATCCAGTAGGGATTGTACGCTGTCCATGCCGCCTGCCCTCTTCAGCCTTCGAGTTCTCTAGGGGCGGGACGCAGCATCGTCTAGCGCCGATACTGTGTGGCCCGTCACAAACCCAAAGCAACCCATAAGTTTGGCGCCGTGACGATCGTCACACGCTAACGCCGCCGCCGAAGCGCTCACGCCATTCCGCAACGTCGGCATCTTCGATCTTCCGGAAGAGAACCTCAGGCGGCGTGATCTTCGCGCCTCGCGGCAGGCGGTCCAGCAGGCTGCTTACTTCGCCGTGTGGCCAAGACGGTTCATCGCTACGCCCGAGCCCCGCCAGGATGGAAGCGGCAGCGGCCGGCATAAAAGGCGCTGCGATCTCGGCGAACAACGCGCAGAGGTTGAGGCCTACACGCACGCCGACCGCAGCTTTCTCACGATCCGTTTTGATCGCAGTCCACGGCGCAGCCTCTTGCAGGTATTCGTTTCCAAGCACCCATAGGGCGCGCGTTTCTGCAGCAGCCTTGCGAAACTCAAGCGCTTCATGTTGTGCCGTGATTTCGGAAAGCCGCTGTGCGACATCCGAAAATAGCTTCTGTTCGATCGCGCCTGCTTCGCCCTCTTGCGGCACGGCACCTTCAAAACGCGCTTCGCAGAATTTCATGATGCGGTTCACGAAATTACCGAGGACGTTCGCAAGATCTGCGTTCACTCCATTTTGAAAATCTTCCCACGTAAACGCGCTGTCGGAGCTTTCGGGGGTGTTCGCAATCAAGCGCCAACGCCAATAGTCAGCTGGCATCAGCGAGAGCGCCGTATCCAAAAATACGCCGCGCTTCTGCGACGTTGAAAATGGGCCCCCATAATAGTTGAGCCAGTTAAAGCCCTTTAGACGATCAACCAGCTTCCAGGGCGTTTCTGACGCAGGACGCCAAGCGCCATCCGGTTGAAGGGTTTCGTTGACGCCGATCAGCGTGCATGGAAACCCGACCGTGTGGAATGGGACGTTATCTTTTCCCATGAATTGCACATAGGTGACGTCATTCGCATGCGGCGCGCGCCACCAGCGTTCCCATTCCGCGTCTTCGGCGTGCTCACGCCCCTCTGATTTCGCGCGCGCGTCGGCCCATTCCCACGTGGCGGCGATATATTCGATCGGGGCGTCGAACCACACATAGAAAACCTTGCCCGCTAAAGCCTGCACGTCAGGCTTTTTTCCTTCCGGGTTTACGCCCCAGTCCTCCGCGTTTACGCGCACGCCCCACTCAAGGTCCCGCGTGATGCCGCGATCCTGCAGACCCTCATCAAGCCACTTGTTCGCGATCGACGTGACAAGCAGCGGCCAATCCTGCTTGGACGCGACCCATGCGCGAATTTTTTCCGCGAACAGACTTTGCCGCAAAAACAAATGTTTTGAATCGCGTATCTCGATATCAGGCGATCCAGAGATTGCTGAACGCGGATTGATGAGATCGGGCGGATCGAGCACACGCGTGCAATTTTCGCATTGATCGCCGCGCGCTTTGTCATATCCGCAATGCGGACACGTGCCGATCACGTAGCGATCGGGCAAAAATCGCTGGTCGGCGTGAGAATATACTTGCCGGGTAACGCGTTCTTCTAAAAATCCCGCTTCCCAAAGCTCTTGTGCGAAGCGCTGCGTCAGCGCGTGATTTTGCGGACTGGAAGAGCGCCCGAAATGATCAAAAGAGAGGTTGCACGCCGCATAATGCGATTTCTGAATCTCATGCCATTTCGCGCAGAACTCCGCTGGACTTATGCCTTCTTCACGCGCCGATAATTCCGTGGGCGTGCCGTGCTCATCAGTCGCGCAGACAAACAAAACGTCATGCCCCTGCATCCGGCGGAAGCGCGCGTGGACGTCAGCGGGCAAAAGTGAGCCGACGAGCGTTCCGAGATGTTTTACGCCATTCACATAAGGAAGGGCTGACGTGATGAGGTAGCGAGCCATGAGGAGAACTGATCAACAAAAATAAACATGCGGGCGGGCGCCGCGTGAGAGCGGCGAGAATGAAAATCCGATGCTTCACATTCGCCGCAAGACGCTCTCCACGCAAAGGCAGGCCATCATCTAGGCGGTCCCGGTTGAAACGCCAAGCCCGCTACGCGACGCCCTTTAGCCGGTTATACGCTTCACGCAGCAGCCGGCCGTAACGCTCAACCTGCCCTGGCCCGTTATAGCCGCGCGCAAAGCCCTCCCAATCCTTGCGTTGCAGCTCATCGACGAGATTCCCCGAGCGCACAAAAGCCTCGAACGCCGCAAGTTGGCGCACATGATTTTTCGACATGTCCGCCACGAAGGACGACGCCGTGGGGAAGCCGCACCGTGCGTGGTTGGTGCCGAGAATTTGGAAAAGCCCCCAGCTTGCTGAAGCGACCGCGGCTTCCGGATCGAGCCCGTATGCTTCGCGCATCTGCGCATAACGGCCGGCTTGCGAGCCCGGATAACGCGTCGCGTCCCAGCTCGGGTAAGAGACGTTCGGGTTCGACGCGTCGAAGCGCCGGCTCGTGAGCCGCGAGAAGATGTGCGGCTCGTAGAGAATGATCGGTTTGCCATCCGCAGCGAAGCCGCTTGCGCCAGCTTCAACCTGTACAACCGCTTGGATCGCTTCGACTTCGCACGCCAGCCGTTGAGCGGCGGCCACAAAATCATCACGCGAAAGCGGCGCGCGGGTTTCAGCGATGAGGCTATCGATGAAATTTGTGCCGCCGCCGCCTTGCGTGCGCACGATCGTCGCGTAGGCGTTTTGCAGCGCTGTTGCATATTGCCCTGCACCGGCTTCGCCCTCATAGCCGCGCGCGAATGCCGCCCAATCCTTTGTTTTGAGAGCATTCACGAGATTTTGGCTGCGCAGGTAGCGTTCGAACGCGCCAAGCTGTTTGGTTTCGCTTTGCGAGATATCTTGTGCGAACGCGTACACGCTTGAATAGCCGCATGCCGCGAAGTAGCGGCCAGGCGTCTGAAATGCGCCCCAGCTCGTGGCGCCAAGCGCGGCTTCCGGCGCAAGCTCAAAAGCTTCCGCAATCTTCGCCCAGCGCGCTGCTTGCGTGCCGCCGAGATCGGCGCGCCGAATGGTCGCTTGCGAGACATTGGTATTTGAATCGTCAAATCGCCCGCCTGTCGCTTGCGAGAACCAGAACGGTTCGAACAGGATCAGCGGCTTTCCGTCAGACGCGAAACCAGCGCCCGCACTTTCCACGGTGATCACCGCTTTAAGCGCCGCCGACTCAACGCCGAGGCTTTGCGCCAGCGCGTCGATCTGTGCGGCGCTCAGTTTTGTCGCGTCTTGCGCGCGCAAACCGTCGAGCGAGAACCCTGCTGGCGGGCCGATAGGCGGAACTGTCGGTGACGGCGGCGGCGATAACGGCGGCGGCGGCGGGCTCGGCGTGATCGGCGGGGGCGTCGGAACTGGCGTTGGCGTTATTGGCGGTGGGGGCGGAGGCGCTGGAGGGGCTGGCGGGGTGCGCGGCGGTGTCGGTGGCGGGGGCGACGTCGTCGAGCTGCGCCGGCCGAAAATCGCGCGAAACAATGAATCCCAGAAGCTCATGCGATCCCCATGCTTCTCGCCAATCAGGCGATCCCGTTAACCTGTCAGCCCGCCGGGAGCTAGCGCGAAAGCGCTACGCCGGGCCAGGCTTCGAACCAAATAGCCGTGACATGGCCTCTAACTGGGTACGCGCAGGGCCAAGCGGCGGGCCTGTGAAATGGCCGGGGTCGAACCGCTGGGGTAGGATCGCCTGCTCCCAGTCGGGCTCGTCTTTGCCGCGCCTACGGAAATAATCCTCAGCGGCGCTGCGGCCAATCTCATGCAGCGCAGCGAGGGTGGCGTCGTCCTCGGTCGCCATATCTTTCATCGCTTCGAGCGTCGCATGGTCATAGTTGAGGCCAAGGCGCGCGAGTTCGGCGGGGTCGTCGATGCGGGCGTCCAATCGCTGAAAGTGGAGAACCGGCACGGGCGACAGCTGCGCACCGCGCATTTCTTTCAGTTCGCTATTGATGCGCCATGGTTTGGGCGGGACAGAAAGAGACTGCATCGTCACGAGCGTATTCAGGGACGCATCGTGGATCATCGCTTTCAGCGCTTCCACCGCCTGGGCCGCGGCCGGCGCAATGAGATAAAGCGGAGAGCGCGCCAGCTCAGCCTGTGTGATGCATGGGCGCCAGTAGCCAGTGCCGATCGAAAGCATCATCAAGCGATCATCGCCAGACGCCCAGCGAAAACCATACTGATTGAGCGTTGCGACCTTTAGGAGCTGCAGACTCGGATCGTTCAAACCCGCCACGCCGCCATCGACAAAAACGCCTTCAACATCATCGTCTGCGGGCGCTGGCTCATCTTCTGGCACAAGACGTATGCGCCGCTCCTCAAAGAAAGTCGGCGCAGCGGCGCTGGCCAGCACAAGCTTGCGAAGTAAAAGGCGTTTATTCGGAAATCCGCCTGGCGGTCCGTTCCAATAAACAGAATTCGGATTGTTCGTGAGCGTCCAAGCCGCGCCAGTATCAATGCGTTTTGCAAATATCGCGAAGCCCGTTTTGAGCATTGGTGATCCAAGTTCGAAGTCACCTAGCTCTCGCTGAAGCACCGCTTCTAAGCGTGCGGCGTCAAAACGTGGTTTGCGCAAACCTGCATTGGCGCCGGCGCGTTCGAATATGTCGGGCGCCAATTCGGCGTAGAGCGCTTTTAGCTCGTCAACGCTTTTGCCAATCGCGAGCGCCGCAGCGATGATCGACCCCGTCGATGTGCCGCCGATAAGGTCAAAATAGTCGCTCAACCGGAAATTCTTGTCGCCGCTGCGCCGTTTTAACCGGCGCTCTAGTTCGCCAAGGATTCCGACCGCGAGAATGCCCCGGGCGCCGCCCCCATCGACGGACAGAATTCGCTTGGGGCCAGGACCGGTTAGGTGCTCGTCCAGCGATCTGCGCGCGCCTGTGGTCATGGCCTCCCCCTGCGCCTTGTAATACCGGCTCGGGAACGAGTTTCCAGCCCTCGCCTGTGCTGCAAAGGCGCATTATCAGATGCACATGACACGTTTGTCCGTCGCGCTTTGCATCCGTAACGAATCTGCAAATCTGCAGGAATGTTTGGCGACCGCGAAATTCGCAGATGAGATCGTTGTGTTGTTAGACCGGTCTACCGATGACAGCGTCGCGATTGCGCGCGCCGCCGGAGCTAAGGTCATCGAAGGCGCTTGGGAGATCGAAGGCGACCGACGCAACACGGCGATCGAAGCGTGCGCTGGGCCTTGGGTTCTCGAATTGGATGCCGACGAGCGAATCACGCCAGCGCTTGCGTCCGAAATTCGTGACGCGATCCAACGCGCAGAAACGGACGCGTATGTTATCCCTTTTGAAAATCATATTGGCGGACGCGCGATTAAATACGGTTGGGGCGCCTATAATGGCACCTCCGCCAAGGCCGCCCTCTTCCGAAAGGGCATAAAGATTTGGGGCCGCGAGAGGGTTCACCCCACAATAGTTTTCAGCGGCTCGCGCGGCCGTCTCAATGCGCCGATGCTTCATTATGTTTACGCGGATATTGCAGCAATTGTCGCGAAGCTAAATCGCTACTCCGATCTTGCAGCCGAAGATCTTGCTGACAAGGGCGACGCTGGACCTCGCGGCCACGCCATACGGCGCGTCTTTTCCCGCTTTTACAAAGCTTATGTCGCGCGCAAGGGATATAAGGAAGGCGCTATCGGGGTGGCGCTCGGCCTCATGGCGGGGCTTTTTCCGCTTCTCTCGCATTTAAAGGCGCAAGAAAAACTGGCCGCGCGCCAGCGATAGCGGTGCCGCCAGAGGGACTCGAACCCCCGACCCCCTGATTACAAATCAGGTGCTCTACCAGCTGAGCTATGGCGGCGCGGCATGGCTTTTGGCCTGTTTTGCCGCGCAACGGAAGCGGCTGGGCTGTTCGCGGCGCGATGTCGCGCATGGCAGGCTTGCCCTCAGCGCGGCGTGGAGCGATTTGTGCGGTTCAGGAGAGGCGGCCATGGCTCGGATTTCGCTGTTTTCTTTCGTTGCGCT
>JBEVOS010000012.1:0-5576 GCA_040507435.1 Caulobacterales bacterium
GCGAGCGCGAGTGACGCTGGTTTAGTGAAAGCTTGATCAGCAGAGCGGTGCGGGAAACGGAGCTACCCCCGTCAACGCATCATGCCTCCGGGGACCTGAAACCGGAGGGTCTGGAATTCCGTTGGAGGAATTCTACGCGCATTGGGCGGACTGCCTTGGAGCGAACAGCTCCTCACGAGGAAAGCTCAAATAAAACGCTGCGGGGACGCGACATCTTTCGCGTCATATCCGTGATCGCAAGATCGCATTACTCCGGCGCGAACCTCGCGTCCCCGCCCTCCATCTGGAGGCAAGAAAATGAAGCAAACCGGCGGCGCAGATGCGCGCGCCGCTGATTGCGCATCGCAAATCACATCGCACGGCGGTAAATTCGCGCGCATGACTGATCTTCACGAAAAACTCGCCGCTCGCCTTGGCCCGAAAGGCTATTCCACCGATCCAGCCACGATCGCGCCTTACCTCTCCGAATGGCGCGGGCGCTATCACGGAACAACGCCTTTCCTCGCTTCGCCGTCAAGCGTCGAGGAGGTGTCCGATCTCGTGAAGCTCTGCGCCGCAGCGGGCGCAGCAATTACCCCGCAAGGCGGCAATACTGGTCTCGTGAGCGGCCAAATTCCCGAAGGCGAAATCCTGCTGTCGCTGAAGCGTATCAATCGCATCCGCTCCGTCGACATATTCGACGATGCGATCGTCGCAGAAGCCGGCGTCGTCTTAGCTTCCGTACAGGATGCCGCCGCCAATGCCGGCCGTCTCTTTCCATTGAGCCTCGCGAGTCAGGGTTCAGCGACGATCGGCGGATTGATTTCGACGAATGCAGGCGGCGTGCACGTGGTGCGTTACGGGATGATGCGCGATCTCATTCTGGGGATAGAAGCAGTGCTCGCGGACGGGCGCGTCATCAATGGTGTGAAAGCGTTGCGCAAAGACAACACTGGCTACGATCTCAAGCAATTGTTCATTGGCGCGGAAGGCACGCTCGGCATTGTCACGGCGGCGAGCCTCAAACTTTTTCCCAAGCCAACACAACATCTCGTCGCCGTCTGCGCGGTCGATTCGCCTGAGCTGGCGCTTAAATTGCTGCACCGCGCAAAAGGCGAGACGGGCGCGCTCGCGGCGTTCGAATTGATGAACACGATGAGCGTCGATCTGACAGTCAAAAACATTCCCGGCATGCGCACGCCGTTCCAAGGCGCGCCCTATCTGACGCTCATAGAATTCGAAACCGCAGCGCAATCCGGCTTGCGCGAAATTGTCGAAGCCGTGCTCGCGGACGCCATCGATGCGGGCGAAGCGCGCGACGCCGTGATTGCAGAAAGCGAAGCGCAAACCCAGCAATTCTGGGCTTTGCGTGAGAATTTATCCGCTGGGCATCGTCCCGAAGGCGCACAGGTGAACCATGATATTTCCGTTCCTGTCTCAGCTGTGCCGCGTCTCATTTCGGAAGGCGAAGCTGCGATCAAACGCGTCTACGCAGGCGCGCGCATTGTCGCATTCGGCCACATGGGCGACGGGAACATCCACTACACAATCGTTCAGCCGGAAGGCGCATCGCCCGATGAATTTCCGGCCGCGCAACTCTCCCATCTTGTCAATTCGCTCGCTGTCGGCATGGGCGGTTCGATCTCAGCGGAGCATGGAATCGGCGTGTCGCGCCGCGATGATTTTTTGCGCTTCAAAGATCCCGATCAGGTCGCTGTCATGCGTATGTTGAAAGCTGCGCTCGATCCGAATCGAATCATGAATCCGCGCGCGCTTGTCTAATTTGGCGCCGCACCGAGCGTTCGTTTCGAAGTCGGCTGTCAAGAAACTGCAATTCAAAGCGCGACAACCAAAAATTTATGTGTTAGCGCGCGGAAGAGTTCGCAAAAAAATTGAAACGCGAACGTCTCTGAGGAGCACACACATGGCACGTAAAGCAAAGAAGGCGGCGAAGAAAACCGCCGCGAAAAAGAAGCCGGGTCGTAAGCCAGGCCGTAAGGCAGCGGTGAAGAAGACCGCGGCGAAGAAAACCGCGACGAAGAAGGTTGCGAAGAAGGCTGGCCGCAAGAAGGTCGCCAAGAAGAAGACCGTGAAGAAGGCGGCTTCTAAGAAGGTCGCAAAAAAGAAAGTCGCGAAAAAGAAGACAGCCCGTAAAGCCGGCCGCAAGAAAGCAGCCGCGGCTATTTAATGGTCGAGAGCCGCGGCCGAGAACGGCCGCGGCGCCTCGCTTATAGGGAGCAAGCTCAGGAAATTGGGGCGTCCGCGCCTGAACAGGAACGAACCCCGCGCCGCACGGAGCGCGCAACGAAATCGGGTTTGCCGTCACCGGAATTGAACCGGAACCCTCGCCCCTCACGCTGGATCGTAAAGCAGCCTTCGCGCTCGAAATTGGACGATCGATACCGGAAGCACGCCCTGCCATCGTCATCGATCCGCATGCGCCCCTCATCTGTGACGCCGTCGAACACATAGGAAGTGACGCCCTGCGGCGAGATGCATTCGCGCCATTCCGCGCCGTCGCCTTCATGAACGCCCGCCATCTCGATGCCGAACATGGCGCGCCGCGCTTCACTGTGAGACAGAAACGCCGTCTGAGCCCATGCCGCGCCTGCGCCGCCCGCTGCAATCAACACCAGTCCCGAGATACGTTTCCGAATGCCGCGCCTCATAAACGCCCCGTCTGCGCTAACTGCTCCGACCGTGCGGCAAGGATAACATCCGCCGCGGTTTTAAAAATCGCGAGCAGAATAACACCCGCCTGTGGCGCGCCGAGCAATAATAGCGCGAACCCTGAGAAAATGATCGTGACGTGCAGAACGACAATACGAGGATAGGGTGAGAACATGATCTCCTGCACCGTCTCATCCTTATATTGTCCGCGCCCCATAAACAGTGCGAGCTCAACGGCCTGCCACACGAGGATGCCCGCAATGCCGACAGTGAAATGATCACCGCCGCCCAGCATCGCGCGAACCACGCCAAGCAGATCGTCGCCCCGTCCCTCGCCAAAGAGCAACAGAACGAACATCCCATGCACGGAGCAGAAGATACCGTAGTGAACCGCGAAGAAGGCAGCCATGAACAACGCGCCGCCAGCATTGGCGACGCCGCCCGAAACGCCGTTCGCCAAGATCGACAGAAACGTGCGAATGCCGATCGCGACATTCTCCAGCCAATAAAGAAAAATCAGCGCAAATGCGTCCCAGCCCCAAAGCATCACCCCTGCGACCGGCACAAGATTATACGCCAGCGCCGCAAGCGCACGCGGCGTTCTGATCGCCCCCAGATCCAAACCCAGCATGCTCGCCTCTGTCGGTTCACAATAAGCGAACAGCGGCGCGGCGGCCAAGGAACGGAGAGCGCTTGCGGCGCATTAGCCATACGGCTCGAACTGGATCACTAAAATGGCTATGACGCTTCCCATGACTGAAGATACGCTCCGCTCTGCACGCGCTGGCCTCGAGAGGGTCGAAGAAGCCGCGCGCGACCAAATTCAAGCCGCCGGCTCTGTCGCCAAAGATGGCGTGGAGCTGGCGCGCGAGTTCGTTGAACGAAATGCGCGCGAACGGCCGCTCGCAACGCTCGGCGCCGCACTCAGCGTTGGCTTGCTCCTCGGCGTCGTCCTCTTTGGCCGTCGCGACTAATGCTTGAGAAGGCGCTCAACTCCCTCGTCGGATTAACCATAGTCTGCGCATCCGCCGCGCTCGCCGTGTTCGCCGGCGGCTTCGCTGTCTACGCGATCGTCGCTCCACAGCTGGGCCCAGCCGGCGCCGCCGCCGTCGTCGCGGCGGTCGCTGCATCGATTGTGGGAATTACTGGCGTGATCCGGCTCGTACGCGCGCAACAGCGTGAGCGGGAATCCGTGCTCGCCCGTCACGAGCTGGCGGCGGGACTTCCCGAACCATTGCGCGGCGTCATGCAAGATCATCCCCTTGCAGCAATCGCCGTGACAGTGCTCGGCGGCGTGGTTGCGGCGCGCAACCCGCGCATCATTCGCGAAGTGATCCGCGCATTGCGCCCTATCGACGACTGACGCCGCATTTGATGCGTCTTGGGGGAGACGGGAATGAAACGACTTATCCTCACGATCAGTTGTGCACTTGCGCTGAGCGTTTCCGCCGAGGCGCGAACATGGCGCGTCGATGCTGAAGCGTCTCTGCAATCGGCGCTGAGCGCCGCCGCGCCTGGAGACGAAATCCGCTTAGGCCGCGGCCGCTTGACGCTGTCAGGCCCGATCGCCCTCACTCGCAATGATGTCGCGCTGCGCGGCGAGGGCGCGAGCCAAACCATCCTGTCATTCGCAAATCAAAGCGGCGGCGCCCCCGCCATCACGATTGGCGCGAACGGCGTTGCGTTGCGTGATCTCGCCATCGCCGACATGTCAGGCTCCGCCGTCGAAGCGCGTGACTGCACTGGTCTGACGATTTCCGGAATCTCGATTGCCTGGCCAGCAGACGCGCGAAGCTCTTCGCCTCCAGGCGGCATGACTCAGGTTGTATCTGGCGTCGTCGTGAGGAACTGCGCCAATGTTTTGATCGAAAAGAGCGCCGTGAGCGGCGCCACCCATGCCGGAATTATGCTTACCGGCGCCCGCAATGCGATCCTCACCGAGAACCAAGCGCGCGGCAACGTCGCTGGCGTCGCAATCCAAAACAGCATCGCCGTCGATCTCTCGAAGAACCAGATCGACGATAATGTCACGGGCGTCGTAGTGGTGAATTCTCCCGGCCAGCCCCAGCAGGACGGCCGCGACATCCGCATTTTCGACAACGACATCGCGCGCAACAACAATGCCAGCTTTACCCACGGCGACGATCGCGATGGCGCGTTGTCCTTCGGCACAGGCATAACTGTCATCGCGGGGCGCAATGTCCACATCTTCAACAATCGGTTCTCAGAACACGGCGCGGCGCACATATTCGTTACCGCTTTCCGGGGCCGCTTTGAGGATGCGTCCTACAATCCGCTCCCACAGGACATTTCGATCCGCGATAACCGCATGGGCCGGCAAGGCTTCGCCGCAGGCGGCGCATTGCGCACATTCGCGGAAACCGGCGTTGCGCTGCCTGATGTGCTCTGGGACGGCGCAACCACTTACAGCGCCGCCGGCGCAATGCCGCGCGCTGCGATGGTCCGCATCTTGATGCGCGGCAATAGCGGCGCTGACGGCGACGGCGCGCCGACTTTCCTGTCGCTCGGCCTCACCGCCGCAGGCATGGACATCGAATACGCCCAACCCGATACGACGCTCTCCAACACGCGCGACATCCAAGAGCCGCGCCCAATTCGTCTACCATGAATGTTCGTCTGCCATGAGTGTGCGTTTGCCGTGACCGATCTTCAAATTATCCGCATTGAAGATGCGCGCGCGATTGTGAAAGTCGGCGTGCCCGATCCAGAGCGCGCCAAACCGCAGGAAGTGCGCGTGTCCGTCGCGATGGCGCTTGCCGAACCACAAGACTTCATCGCGGAAGATCGCCTGCATCAAACCGTCGACTACGATCTCATCACGGGTTTCATCCACCGCGATCTTGGCGAACCGGCCCACCTCGTCGAAACGCTTGCCGATCGTGTCGCGCGCCATTGCCTCAAACTTT
>JBEVOS010000134.1:0-3006 GCA_040507435.1 Caulobacterales bacterium
ACGCTTGCCTGGCTATCGCCAAGCAGAGGCGTTGGGCGATTTGACAGTGATACGCCGATATCGGCGTGGTTGCGGCGAGCGGTGATCGTCAGGCGCACATCACTCCGCCCCGCTGCGATTGGTGTGAAAGCAGCTTCGATTTTCTGACCTGGAATATCACGGATGAAGGACAATTGCCGTTCAAGCTTGGCGCGCGACAACGGCTCTTCGGTCACTAGCGGATCGGCATAAGCGCGGATGCGTTCGATATCGGCGGCGTCTTGATCGTCCGTTTGGACGAGCACGGACGAGACGCGGCCTTCAATGATGCGAAACTCGATCGCGCCATTGCTGAAATCTTGTGTTGGGACAACGATAGTGAAAAGGGCGATGTCGCTTTCGCGGTAAATGTTAGCCAGCGCGCCAGAAATGCGTTCGATCATTGCAGAGTCAATCGCGCGGCCAATTTCCACTTGCCATGCTGATTGCAATTCGGCGCTTGGCAGACTCGAGCCGTGGAGCGCGATTGTTGCGAGCGGCGCGTGGGCTGTCGGGGCTGGTTCCGGCAATTGCCGTTCAGGCGTTGCGTTCGCCACACCTTCACGATCACGTAAGCCGTCTAGCGGCATTTCAGGATGCGGCGCGACGCGGTCGATGCGGTTTTGATCAATGATGTAGGGCGTTTGCGCATCGGCTGTGGGGCAGGACATTGCGAGCGCGGAGAGCACGACGCCGCCCGCAAGGAAATGTCCTGCCCCACGCATTGCTTTTACTGACCGCCGAACAGGGAGCCGAGCATGCCGCCCAGGCCGCCGCCTGTGCCGCCGCCCGCGCTGCCTGCGCCTGCACCACCAGCGGCGCCGCCAAGCGGTGTGGTGAGTGCGCCTGTCACGGAACCCACAACGCCTGTGACGCCGCCCAGGCTGCCGCTTGCGCCGCCCGTTGTGCCGCCCGCGCCGAGGATTTGCGTTTCACCGAGTGCGAGCGTGACAGGGCCATCTCCGTTTTTCGACAGCACGCCGACTGTGGCCAATGTGCCGGACGGCGGATTTTCCGAACCCGCGCTTACACCGATGAGTTGGTTTGAAGACGGCTGCGCATTGGAGCCGGCAACTGGGATGCCCGCGACTTCAACGCGGGCGACGCCGTTGAGATTATTGTCGGCCGAGCGAATGGTGTAGTCGAGTTTATCGCCGACCAGCGGAACGGCGTCGACGCCATCGGTTTCGAGTTTGTCACCGAGATCGTTGACGGCGTGGCCGACGCCATCAAGCGGAAGATTGGTTTGCTCGGAGACGCCGAGAACGACATTGCCTGCAACATGCAGCACTTCGCCGACAGCGGTCGTTGTCGTATCCGTCGTGCGCTCGAGCGTGCCGGTTGATGTCGTGGAGGGTGACGGATCGACCGGATCGGTCGTTCCTGTGCCGCCGCCTGAATAATGACGTGAGCCGCCGTGCGAGCACGCAGCTAGAGCGGCAGTCGCCGTAATCAATAGAGCGAGATGTTTTTTCTGCATATTCCTACCCCATGCATGGAGATACCCAGGCGTGAGGATCGCGCGACAAGCGTAATATCGGTCTAACGGAAAACGTAACTATGCGCTGTTGCTGCGGGAGAGTGATGTTGTGTAAAAATCGCGAAAAATAAGGGAAAATGCCGTTCTCGCGGAACATTGGCGTAGCGCAGACTTCCAACGTTGTTAAGAGTGAGCGTTTGGCGGTGATAAAAGTTTGAATTTTGAGCGCCGTGCTTACCGCGCATTTTACCAATCAATCCGGACGACGACTTGATCGCTATAATCGCCGGGCTGCGTGACGTTTGTTGGCGTTACACGACCATAAACAATTCGGGACACTGACCACGATCCTAACGTCAGCAGTCCGCCGGAGACGTTGACGATCGCGCTGCCGCCTGTGCCATCACCCCAGATAACATTCCGCGCACTGGTCGTGTAGATGTTGTAGGATAAGAGATCGCCGGAAGCGGCATGCATTTTTCGCGCCGGAATCGTGCCCCACACGCCTTTATTGATTCGGACAGAGATCGATGGCGCGACGTCTACGACACCGGTGCAGTTCACTTGTATTTCGCCTTCCGCGTTTTGAGCGCCTGCGAAGGGCGTGAACGCGTCAAAGTCGAGGTCGCTTGCGGTGACGGTGCAATCGCATCCAAGAATCGGCGTGCAGAGAAGCGCATCTGCCGGCGCAGCGCATGCGATCATGGTGAGAAGTGAGAGAAGGACGCGCTTCACGAAGCGCACCTGATTTCAACAGAAGGCCCAACGCGCATGCTTTCGCACGGGATTTGTCCATTCAATTCGTAGTCATCGCCCGGCTCGTCGCCGATTAGGGTAACGAGGCCATCGCGGCCAACCGGAAATCTTTCGCCGTCCTTTTCACGCACGAGCATGCCGCCGTAAGGTGCAGGGGTTCCGTCCATTAGACGCGCTATCGTATCGATGACGCGCGCTGCCGCCTCTTCAAACTTCAGAAGTGTTCCAGCGCCTTCGCGCGGCGCGATACGGCGATCGGCGTTTGCTGGCGCGCGATCAAGCGGGAGATCGTCGGGGTCGATGCTGATCGTGTTGATTTCGTAAGGCCGCAAATTGGTTGCAAGCAGGACACCGCGCGCATTGGTGCGCCCGAGATCGAAATGGTTGCGCGATATCGCGACATTCGGCGCGCCTGCATCGACGAGCGCGAATGCGCCTTCAATGGTCCGTCCGGAGAAGCGTTGACCCTCAATTAAGCCGATACTGCCAGCGTGACCTATACGGACCCCGTTGTGGTTATCGACACGAGACGCGTGCATGGCGGTTTCGCCTGCATTGCTGCGCATGATGGCGCCTAGATCGTACCGCTCGATCCGCCCGGCGCTCATGCGGGCGCGCCAATCAATGTTGTTGCTGCGGGTTGCGCCTTGGAAGCCAGCGCGATAGAGGCGCCCGCCGCGGCGCGTATCGACGCTCGCGCTACTCGATAGATCGCGGCCGAGTGGGATAGAGAGAGAGATGCGCGCGGCGCT
>JBEVOS010000143.1:0-4539 GCA_040507435.1 Caulobacterales bacterium
CCTTCGATCGAAGCCCACGATCGTCCGCGCCGCCCGCGGCCAGCGGTCTGCCGCCGCGCGACAAGCCAAACAGGCGCAAGCTCTCCGCGCTCAGCGCGCCGCCGCGCTTCAAGAATGGTCGAGTCAATTTCGTCAAAAATGACGAGTGCTGCTGAAGAATCCAGCATCTAGAAGGAAGTTGCGATCGCAGCAGCAGCCCAGCTCTCAAGCGCGCCGAGCGCAATTAGCAAAATCGGAAACACGAGCGCCGCAGCGGCGGATGCTGTGAGGACGATTGTTCCGCTCGCATTCTGCATCGGCGCCGCGGCAGGCTTGAACCAAACGGCGGCGACAATCCTCAAATAGTAAGCGGCCGCCACCACCGCAGCGAGACCGCCAACGATTGCGAGCGGCGCAAGGCCGGCCTCGACTGCCGCGATGAAAGTCGCGAGCTTGCCGAAGAAGCCAGCAAGCGGCGGCACGCCAGCGAGCGAGAACATCAAGAACGTGATGACGGCCGCCATCCATGGCCGCCGCGTCGCAAGACCGGAAAGATCGTCGATCGTTTCGACGGCCTTCCCATCTCGCCGCATAGCGAGAATGACCGCGAACACGCCAATCGTCGACGGCAGATAGATTGCGAGGAACAGCAACGCCGATTTCGCGCCTTCAGCGGTGCCAGCCGCCAGCGCCATAAGCGCAAAACCGATATTGTTGATGGACGAATACGCCATCAGCCGCTTGAGATTTGTCTGCACGAGCGCCGCAAACGCGCCGACCAGCATGGAAATCGCCGCGAGCGCGACCACGACTTGCCGCCATTGATCGACCAGGTCCGCGAAAGGTTCGTAGAGAAGCCGCGCGGTCAGAACCACAGCGGCAACCTTCGGCGCGGCCGAGAAGAACGCCGTCACCGGCGTCGGCGCACCTTCGTACACATCCGGCGTCCACATATGGAATGGCGCGGCGCTCATCTTGAAGCCCAGAGCGCACAACATCAGCACGAGGCCAAACAACAGCCCAACGCCGCCGTCAGCCGCGTTCGCTGCGATCTCGTCAAACCGCACCGAACCCGTAAATCCGTAAACGAAGCTCGCGCCATACAACAGAAGGCCAGATGAGATCGCGCCGAGCACGAAATATTTGAGGCCCGCTTCCGATGAGCGGGCGTCATCCCGCCGCCACGCGGCCAGCACGTAAGCAGCTAAGCTTTGCAGCTCAACGCCAACATAGAGCGTAATGAGATCACGCGCGCCCACCATAATGAACATGCCAAGAACGGACAGCACCGTTAGGACGGGAAATTCGAACCGGCGCTCATTCGTCGTGGCGAAGTGATCCGCGCCCAAGAGCAAAGTCACGGCCGCCGAGAATGCGATCAGTGCTTTGGCGAAGGTCGCAAAGCCATCGACGACAAGGGCGCCGCCGAACAATATCTGCGGCGTTGAAGGATCATAGACGATCCCGAACACGCCGGCAGTCACCAGCGTCAATGCGCCGATCCACGAAAGCGCGCCGGCGGATTTATCACCGAACCACGCCCCAGCGACTGCGCCGGCCAGGGCGAAAATGGCCAAGATGAGCTCGGGCTGAACCCAAGGCAGCTCAGCAGCAAAATTTGTCATGGCGCAGCGCCTCCGAACGCAGCCACGACCGTTTCAGCCGACGCTTTTGTGAAGTCGAAGATAAGGCTGGGCGCGATGCCCATTACCAGCGTTGCGATGACGAGCGGCACGAAAATCACCCACTCGCGTGCTTCTAAATCGGTGATGCCCGCAAGTTTCGGATTCTCGATCGTCCCCAACGTAACCTTCCGATAAAGCGTCAGCGCATAGACCGCAGAGAAAATCACGCCAAGCGCGGCGCCTGCAGCGACCCAGGCGTTCACCTGAAACGCGCCCATCATCGTCAGAATTTCGCCCGGAAATCCGCTCGTGCCGGGCAATCCGACATTACCCATCGTGAACAGCAGGAAGATCGCTGCATAAACCGGCATACGGTTCACAAGCCCGCCATAGAACGCAATCTCACGTGTATGCATCCGGTCATAGATGACGCCGACGCAGAGAAAGAGCGCGCCAGAAATCACGCCATGCGACAGCATCTGATAAATGGCGCCCTGAACGCCCTGCATCGTCCCCGAGAAGATGCCCATCGTCACGAAGCCCATGTGCGCGACCGACGAGTAAGCGATCAGCTTCTTCACGTCTGTTTGCCGGAACGCCACGAGCGACGCGTAGACAATCGCGATAACGGACAGCGCAAAAACGAGTGGGCGGAAATATTCGCTCGCGTCGGGGAACATCGGCAACGAAAACCGCAAGAACCCATATCCGCCCATCTTCAGAAGGATCGCCGCAAGCACGACAGATCCCGCCGTCGGCGCCTCGACGTGCGCGTCCGGCAACCACGTGTGCACGGGCCACATCGGCATCTTGACCGCGAAGCTCGCGAAAAACGCCGCCCACAGCCATGCCTGCAAACCGGCGTCGAAATGGAAGGCCGTCAGTTCCGGAATACTCGTCGTCCCAGCCGTGATCGCCATAACAACGATGGCGACCAGCATCAGAATGGAGCCTAGGAAAGTGTAGAGAAAAAACTTGAACGCTGCGTAGAACCGGTTCGCGCCGCCCCAAACGCCGATGAGAATAAACATCGGAATGAGGCCACCCTCGAAGAACAGATAGAAAAGAACGATATCCAGCGCCGTGAAGACGCCGATCATAAGCGTTTCCAGCAGCAGAAACAGGATCATGTAGCTAGCGACTTGCCGATCGATCGCCTCGCTTGCGAGAATGCAGATCGGCATCAACGCCGTCGTCAGCAGAATGAGCGACACCGAAAGCCCATCGACGCCGACATAGTAAGACATGCCGAACGCCCACGGCACGCGCTCGACGAATTGGTATTCAGGATTCGAGGCGTCGAAACCGAACAACAAAAACAAGGAAGCAAAGAACGTCAGAACCGTTACGCCCAGCGCGAGCGCACGCACGCCGCGATCAAGGCCCCGCGTTTGTCCCGTCGCCATCCAGCGCGCGGCGAGTATGAGCAACGCGCCTGCGAGCGGCAGGAACGTGACGATGGAAAGAAGCGGCGCGCCGCTCATGGATTTGCTCCCGCCTGCCCGCCTGCCCAAAGCGCATAGGCGCCGAACGCCACCGCCGCGATAAGCATCAGGAAGGAATAATGATAGACGAAGCCGGTCTGCAGCCGGCGCAGCATCCGCCCGCCGAAACGCGCCGCAGCCGCAAAACCGTTTGGCCCAAGACCGTCGATCACTTTCTGATCGCCCTGCTTCCAGAACAAATCGCCCAGCGCGCGCGCGCCTTTGACGAAGACGAAATTATAGATCTCGTCGAAATACCACTTGTTGTAGAGGAAGGCGTGGATCGGCCCGCCAGCCGAAGCGATGCGCGCGCCCAAACCTTGGTTCAGCAAATAAAAGAAAACTGCGAACAGGAAGCCAATCCCGGTCACCGCAAGCGGCGCCCAGATCACCCATGCCGGCGGATGATGATGCGCGCCATGCGCTAACACGATCGCTTCACGCCAGAACGGTGTGGCGAGTTCACCAATGAAATAGGGCGCAAACATCCACCCCGCGAAGATTGCGCCAAAGGCCAAAACGAAAAGCGGAACGAGCATGACAAGCGGTGACTCATGCGCTGGCGCGACGCCGTGCGCATGGTCATGCTTATGGCTATGATCAGCGCTATGCGCGTGATCATCCTGGTGCGCATGATCATCGTGATGCGCATCCGGATTAGGCCGGAACGCGCCTTCGAACGTCATGAACAGAAGACGCCAAGAATAGAAGCTCGTCAGCAGAGCCGCGCCTACGCCGCACCAGAACGCGAACATTCCGCCCGTGCGTCCAGCTTCTCCCGCAGCGAAAGCAGCCTCAATCGCGGCGTCCTTCGAGTAAAAGCCCGCAAAGCCGCCTATGCCGGGAATGCCGAAACCGATGAGCGCGAGCGTGCCGATTAGCATCATCGCCCACGTGATCATCATCGGCTTTCTGACACCGCCCATGAACCGCATGTCCTGTTCGTGGTGCAGGCCATGGATGACGGAACCGGCGCCCAAGAACAGAAGCGCCTTGAAGAACGCGTGCGTGAACAAGTGGAACATCGCGACGTTGTAGGCGCCCGCTCCCGCCGCGAAGAACATGTAGCCAAGCTGCGAACAGGTCGAATACGCGACGACGCGTTTGATATCATTTTGCGCAAGGCCAACCGTGGCCGCGAACAACGCTGTCGTAGCGCCGACGAACGTGACAATGCCAGAGGCGTAAGGCGCGATCTCGAACAGCGGCGAGCACCGGCACACCATGAAAACGCCGGCGGTCACCATCGTCGCGGCATGGATCAGCGCTGAAACAGGCGTCGGGCCTTCCATCGCGTCCGGCAGCCACACATGCAGGAAAAACTGCGCACTCTTGCCCATCGCGCCGATGAAAAGCAGCGCGGAGACAATTTCGACAGCCGGCGCGCCGATGTCTCCGATGCGCAGCATCATCTCCGGGCTGGCCGCCGCCGCGCGGAAGATCGCATCGTA
>JBEVOS010000195.1:0-5733 GCA_040507435.1 Caulobacterales bacterium
ATGATTGAGGCTTGGAACAAAATCGATCTTCTCTTGCCCGATCAGCGAACCGCACGCCTCGCACGCGCAGAGGAAGACGCGGAAGCGGGGGCGCAGACCGGCAATCTGCCCCCTATTCCGCTCTCTGCGTTGACGGGGGAGGGGGCAAACGCCCTGCTCACAGCGATAGATCGCGCCGCCTTCGGCGCCACACGCATTGTCACTTTCTCGCTCGACGCCGGTGATGGGCGTACGCGAGCGCGCATTGCCGCAAGCGGACGCATTGTCGAAGAGCACGTTGATGATGACGGACGCCTCAAGATCACAGCCGAGCTTGGCATTGCGGACGCTGCGCGGCTCAGTCTTGAGGCAAACGCTTAGCGGGCGGCAGTTTCGCGCCGCCGTAACTCAGCGAGCAACTGAGCGTCGAAGTCACCGCTTTCGTCCGTGTTGTGAGCGCGGATGAAGGCAGTGATGTCGGCGCGTTCATGCGCCTCCGCGAAACTTCCGCCGGGAATGATCCCTATTTTAGAAAGATGTTCGTCAGCGTAACCCGTCAGGATGAAAGAGTAGTGCCAACGCAGACGCGTCGCTTTCGCCAATTCATTAGTGCAGTTCGAATAGAGCGTGTTGTAAAAGCGCGGTTGGTGTTCGAGCGCCTCCGTGCGCGCAAGAATGTTCGTTAAAAGTTCGCGCTTATTGTCGTCCGTGATCTGCAGCGGGTAGACGAAAACCTCGTGGCCCAGCATCACGGCGCGCCGCGTCAGCAGGTCACGCGCCCGCGCCCATAGATAGGCGATCTCATAGCGGTTCCATAAGCCATCGAATGCGGAATAGTCCTCGTCTTCTTCTCGGCGCGCTTCGATCGTAACGCCGATTATTTGGTCGCCTTCGAACTCGAACAGCAACAGCGTATGCGCAGCATAGCTCATGCCGGGTTGCGGCTCGACGAGTAGCCATACGTTCTTCAACGCGGCGAAATCGTAGGAGCGTTGTTCGTAATTGCGTGAAATTGGACCTGACGCATCATAGCGCCAATCGCTAATAGGCTGGACGGTGAACGTTCCAAGGTCGACGCGCGATGTGTTGGACAGATAGGGATACCAATTGCGGTCCTGGCGCGGCGCTGTTGTTACACAGGACCCCAGTTGAAACACGAGCAGCACCGCCAAAAGTGTGGCAATCGCTCGAACGGGCATCCGGCGCGCCCACCGCCATAATGAATTCAGGTAAAATACTGCGAGGCTCGCGAACATCCGCGCGCCGGCCATGATTTTCGTTATGAACTCGCGCACGCGCTAACTCCCCGTAAGCATCATACGCCGTTATGCGACGCAGGTAGAGTAGGGGCCCTATTTCGAGCGCTCTGCGCGCTTGGCTTCGATCCAAAGCGCCTCCAGATCCTCAAGCGGCTGAACGCCATCGCATCCCGTTTGCGCAAGACGCCGCTCGATGAATTGAAAGCGCGAGGTGAATTTTGCATTCGCGCGACGCAACGCATCTTCCGGATCGACGCCGATCTTGCGGGAGAGATTCGCCATCACAAACAGAACGTCGCCCATTTCGTCAGCTATCGCATCGGCATCGCCGTGACCGCGCGCTTCCGCAAGCTCCGCCAATTCCTCGTCGAGCTTTTCGAGAACATGTTCCGCATTCGCCCAATCGAATCCGATACGCGCGGCGCGCTTTGTCAGCTTCTCAGCGCGCATCAAGGCGGGCAGGGCCATCGCGACATCGTCCAGCACGCCCCCCTTGCGCTTCGCGCCACGTTCTTGCGCTTTCATCTCTTCCCACGCGCGCGTCTGCTCCTCCGCGGAGCGCGCTTCTGCTTCGCCAAACACGTGCGGATGGCGCGCGCGCATTTTTATGACGAGCCCATTCGCGACATCGGCGAAGTCGAAATGGCCAGCCTCTTCGGCTATGCGCGCGTGAAACACGACCTGAAAGAGGAGGTCGCCAAGTTCCTCCTTGAGATCGACCATAGCGCCGCGCTCGATGGCGTCTGCGACTTCGTAGGCTTCCTCGATCGTGTAAGGCGCGATAGTGGCGAACGTCTGCTCCTGATCCCACGGACATCCGCCGTCGGGATCACGTAAGCGTCGCATCAGCGCGAGCAGAGCATCGACCGTGTCAGATGCAGCACCATTATCAGCCTGATTTTTCACGGCTTTTGGCGACATAGATGGCTCGCATAAGATAGATTATGGGAAATTCTATTGTAGATTTACGGCCGACTCAGACCGTCAAATCCAACGCCCAACCATCATAGCCTGGCTCGACGCCGTCCGGCAGCTCACGCAGCAAAGTCTGATAGTCCATATCGAGATGCATGTTGGTCAACACCGCTTGCTCAGGCTTGAGCTGAGCTTGCCACTCTAATGTCCGCCCAAGATGCGCATGCGTTGGGTGCGGCATGCGCCTTAAAGCATCGGCGATCCAAAGCTTCAGCCCGCCAAGCGCAGCCATCGTTTCTTCCGGCAACGCAACGACATCATTGGAATAGCCGACATCGAAAAACCGAAAGCCGAGCGAGACGACGCCGTTGCCGTGATCTTGGCGCAGCGGCGTAAACGTGATCGAGCCGCCCGCGCCTTCGATCACAACAGGCGCGCCGGGTTCTAGCGTCCCCGTATCTTCCAGGATTGGCGGATAGGCCCCCTCTCCCACAAAGCAGTAGCCGAAGCGCCGCATCATTGTTTCGCGCGTCGGCCCATCCATCCACACACGGATACGTTTGCGCATCCGCATGACGATAGCGCGCGTATCGTCGATGCCGTGGGTTTGGTCGGCGTGATCGTGACTATAGAGAATGCCGTCGAGGTGAGAGATGCGCGCCGCGGCGGCTTGATCGCGAAACTCCGGCGCCGTGTCGATGATCACTGTCGTCGACTCTTGTGGAGCGCCCGCCTCGCGGCCCTTCCAAAGCTGCACGAGCAGGCTGCAGCGCGACCGCCGATTTTTGGGTTCGTTCGGATCGCACTGCCCCCAATCGCCGTCAGCGCGCGGAATGCCGCCTGAGGAGCCAGTGCCGAGCAATGTCACGCGCAACGTGCTCATGCGGCGGCCCGCGCCGGGATACGGTCGAAAATACGGTGGAAATTGTCGTCTATGCGCGCGACGCAATCCGCGAGATCTAAACCGCGAAGCTGTGCGAAGAACCTGTAGACATCTGCTACATGTGCTGGTTCGCAACGCTGCCCGCGATGCGGCACAGGCGTCAAATACGGGCAATCCGTTTCGAGTATGACGCGATCGAGCGGGACCATCTCCGCAATCGCGCGTACGTCATGCGCGTTTTTAAATGTCAAAATTCCAGAAAACGAGAAATACGCACCAAGCGCCAAGGCGCGCTGCGCTAATGTTTCGCCGCTCGTGTAGCAATGCATGAGAAGGCGAAGAGCGCCCCTGCCCGCTTCCTCCTCCAGAATATCGGCCATGAGATCGTCGGCTTCGCGTGTGTGAATGACAAGCGGCAAGCCGGTTTCGCGCGCCGCCGCCGCATGGCGGCGAAACAATGCGATTTGATCCTCAACCGGGCTCCACTTGTAATGCAGGTCTAAACCGCATTCCCCCACGCCGACGACCTTCGGCGCGCGTGCGAACGCGATGAGTGTTTCCACAGTTAGATCCAAATGATCTTTGGCGTAGTGCGGATGGACGCCGGCTGTCGCGAAGATGTCCTGATGGCGCGCAGCGATGTCCGCCACTATGGGGGCTTTTGCTATGACATCGCAGATCGTGATCATCACGCCCACGCCCGCAGCGCGCGCACGCGCGATCACCGCGTCGCGATCTTCCGCGAACAGCTCATGATGCAGGTTGACGTGGCTGTCGATCATGGACGGCATAGTCCGTTCATGAACGCCCCAGCGCTGCACGGTCAAGCACGCCGGCTGCGCGCGCGAGCGCATGGCCAGAATCCATATCAAGCCCATCGGCCTCTTGGCGCAATTCTTCAAGCGCCGACCATGCATTCGCCCAGTGCGAGCCTTTTTCGTCCGAAAGCGCGCGCGCGCGAACCCAGTCGCCAACAATTTCGAGCGTCAGCGCCAGCCTGTCCTCGCCGCCGGCGCGCTCAATCAACACGGGTAGAACTGCACTGGCTCCCTTGGAGGGGAGCGCGGCAAGCGCATCGGCGAGCCCCTTCGCCATATCTTCGCCGCCCTGCGCCTTAAGCGCTATCGCCAACCCAGGACGGCCTTTCGCCAGTCGGATCAGCGCATCGCTTGCGCCGCCTGACGCTTCCGCGACTTGCGCATCGCTGAGCGGGCGCAGCGCGAGCTTGCGGCAACGTGAGCGGATGGTCGCGAGCGCGGCGCCAGGCGCATGACAAACGAGAATGAGAACCGCGCGCGGCGGCGGCTCCTCGAGTGTTTTGAGAATCGCGTTGGCCGCGTTCCTGTTCAACTCATCGACCGCATCAATGATCGCGACGCGCATGCCGCCTTCCGCAGGCGCCATTGAAAAGAATTGCCCGAGCGCGCGCGCATCCTCGACGGTAATTTCGCTACGCGGTTTGCCAGTTCGCTCGTTAAGTCCACGGCGAAGTAGGAAGAGATCAGGATGCGCGCGCTGCGCAATTTTTCGCGCAGCCGGATGATTTGGGTCAACGTCGAGTGGACGAGGCCCAATGGGATTGGCGCCGAGTGCGGCGCGCGCGAAACGATAAGCCAACGTCGCTTTGCCCAGCCGTCGCGGTCCGGTCAGCAACCAGGCATGATGCATGCGTCCGCCGCTGAGCGCGGCGGCAAGTGCGGCCTCAGCATCACCGTGGCCCACGAAAGCGAAATTCTCTCGCGGATGAACAGTGTCTGGCGCTTGATCAGGTTCGGCGCTCATTTCAATCGATCATCGACGGCCTCAAGCGCAGCTGCAAGGGCCGCATCTTTCGTTTGGCTTGCATCGATAATCACGCAGCGGCGCTGCTCGCGCTGTGCTATGTCGAGAAACGCAGCGCGAACACGCGCATGAAACTCAGCCGTCTTTTGTTCAAATCGATCTTCATCCAAGGCTGCGCCACGGGAGCGCGCTAAGCCAGCGTCCGGCGTGAGATCAAGCACAAGCGTGAGATCGGGGCGGGGCGCATCGATAATGCCTTGCAGCGTTTCAAACACGTCTTGCGGCAGCCCCCCGGCCACCACTTGGTAGGCGAAGGTCGAGTCGGTGTAACGGTCGCAGACGACCCATGCGCCACGGGCGAGCGCTGGCCGGATCAGGCGATCGAGGTGATCGCTCCGTGCCGCCGCGAACAGCAATGCTTCAGCGGTGGGAGACCAGCGATCGGCGGCGCCTTGCACGAGCAAAGAGCGGATCGCGTCAGCGCCTTCGGAGCCGCCGGGCTCGCGTGTTTGAATGACCTCTAGGCCGCGCGCGCGCAGAGCCGCTGTAAGTCCAAACGCAAGTGTTGATTTGCCAGCGCCTTCACCGCCTTCCAGCGTGATAAAGCGCCCAGGGTTCATGAGCCGCCGCCAAGAGTGCGCGTGAGACCCGTCCAGAAGGCAGCAAACCAATTTGCACCGCCAATGCGCCGTCCAGCGACCAGCGGATATTCTCGTGCCGCGACGCCAGGCGTTTCGACAACAAGTTTTGCGATTTCCGCGCCTTCCTCGATCGGCGCGCGAATTGGGCCTTGATAGACGATGTGCGCGGTCATGCTAGCGCGCTGCGCGTGCGGCACTCCAATCACGACGCCATCTTTGGATACGAGTGGAACGGCGCCACGGCCGCCAAGATAAACTTCGGCCTCGCCGAGCG
>JBEVOS010000208.1:0-3603 GCA_040507435.1 Caulobacterales bacterium
CCCTTTGCGCCAATCTTCTCGCCTTTTTCGTTAGCGCGCTTGTCTGTCATCAGGCGCTGGTGCGTGCCCGCCCGAGCGCCGGCCGGCTTACAGAGTTCTATTTTTTTGTTTCTCTGGGGGGGGTGATCGGCGGCGGACTCGTCGCATTCGTGGCTCCTCTCATCTTCACAGACATTTATGAGTACCCACTCGCGCTCGCGGCCGTAGCTTTGTTTAGGCCCGTGCGGACGGTATATTTCCGAACCGCATCGAATGCGCTCGGCGTTGCGAGCTGCGTTATGGCGCTGATTGCGCTTGTTTTGCTGCAACGGCAGCCTGCGGAGATTGCGCTCTTTGGCGGCGGCGTTGGCGCGGCAGCGGCGCTGATCGCCGCGGCCCTTCCGGCCTATCACGGCGACGGTGAGAAACGTCAGACCGCTTTTCTCGGTATTGCTCTCATTTTTGCGGCAGGGATGATCTTCCTGCTGTTCAACCCAGATATTCTCTTCACGGGTCTTGGCGGTCGCGACATGAGGATCGCACAACCGCTCGGCGGAGTGGCTCTCATCTCAACGCTCGTCGTGTTGGCTGCCATTGTACAGCAGTCATTGCAAATGCGGCGCGACGAACCAGCAGCGCATGCAATCGGAACAGATATCGCAATAGGCATCGCGCTGCCTGTTCTCGTGTTGCTCGCAACGCTTTTCGTCGCTGGGCCGCGTTTAACCCACGACATTGTCATAGCAATCGGGCTTGGCATTGCCGCAATCGCCTTATTCTTAAACAGAGACCGGCCCAAATTACTCGCTGCGCTCATACTCATCGCGTTCGCGATCGTATTTATCGATCAACGAAGCGGGACGCGCCTCGTGCATCAGGAGCGAAGTTTTTTCGGCGTTCTGCGCATCAAGGAAGGCCCCGCATCGAATGAATCGGGAGCGCCGCTTCTTCGCATTTTATTTCATGGAACGACGATCCACGGCGCACAGCTCGAAGGCGCTCATGATGTCGAGCGCCGGCCTCTCACCTACTACAATCCCGGCACCGCTTTGGGCGAGGCGACATTGGCCGGACTTGCGCTCAGCGAAAACCGGCAACTTGCTCTCATTGGTTTAGGGACCGGGACGACGGCTTGCCTGACGCGTAGCAATGACGGATTGACGATCTTCGAAATCGATCCTGCGGTTGCCCGCCTTTCAGCTTCGACAACTGGCCCATTCAGCTATGTACGGCATTGCCAGCCAAAGGCTCACATCGTCTTAGGCGACGCACGCCTCGAGATCGCCAAGCAGCGCGACGCGGCGTTTGACGTTATCGTGGTAGACGCATTTTCATCCGACGCGATACCCGCGCATCTGCTGACACGTGAAGCTGTCGCGCTCTATCTCCGCAAAACAAGCGCAGACGGGATCGTCGTGTTGCACCTTTCCAACAGGAATCTCGCCCTGGTCTCAGAGGCCGTACGTGTCGCGCATTCTTTGAACGCGCCTTATTTGTGGAGCGTGAGCAATCGCATCACAGATAATCTCGCGGGCGCATTTGCCGGGCTGCCAGCCAGTGCGATGATTTTGGCGCACGACCAAGAGACGCTTGACGCTTTACAGATTAATCGGAGTGAGTGGCGTACGCTGCCGACGCCGGCGGGACGCGCTTGGTCAGACGATTATATAAATCTGCCTCGCGCTCTATGGGAAAGCATGTCCGGTCGTGAGGAGTGTCTTCAGTTTGAGTACAAGCTACGTTGTGAAACGGATGGTTCAAAATAAAAGATCAAAACATCAGCGTTGCCGTCGCCTGCGCCGCTAAGCCCTCTTCGCGGCCGAGAAAGCCCATCTTTTCGGTTGTCGTCGCTTTGATGCTGATACAGTTGATTGGAAGACTCAAAACTTCCGCAGTGCGCGCGCGCATCATTTCACGATGCGGCGCGATTTTCGGTTTTTCGCATAACAGCGTTACATCCACGTGCGTAATGCGAGCGTGAGCTTCGCGGGCTAGTTTGGCGGCGTGCGCAAGAAATATGGCGCTGTCGGCGCCGCGCCACTGGGGATCCGTCGGGGGGAAATGGTCGCCAATGTCGCCGATAGCCAACGCGCCCAAAATTGCATCGGTCAGCGCGTGCCAGCCCGCATCAGCATCAGAGTGACCAACCAAACCTTTATCATGCTGAATTCGAATGCCGCATAGCGTTACATGATCGCCGACGCCAAAACGATGCGCATCGACGCCGTTGCCCACCCTTACAGACCCTGCGGTATGGGAAGTCGTTTCGCCAAGTAAACGCTCAAGAATGGCAAAGTCCTCAGGATATGTGGCTTTCATAAGCCGTGGATCGCCAGCGATCGTTGTGACGGCATACCCAGCTGCGCGCGCAACCGCCAAATCATCTTCATATGTGTTGCTTGCAGGCGCTCGAGCATAGGCTTCGGCAATGGCGCTATAGCGAAATGCCTGCGGTGTTTGCACGCGCACCAGGCCGGCGCGGTTCAAGTCTTGAGTTACCGCCCCCTCTTCCGTGATTGCCTTCAGCGCATCCGCGGAGGGTAGGGCAGGGGCGGCCCCGGCAAAGCCTGCCTCAAGCGCAGCGGTTAAATCCGTCAATATTTTCGTAGAAACACCCGGGCGGGCCGCATCATGAATGAATACAAAATCGACGCCGTCTTGGCGCAGCGCTTCAAGGCCAGCGCGGACAGAAGCAGTCCGGCTGGCGCCGCCCGCCACGGATCGCGCATCAAGGTTCAAGACATCAAAGAATTGCCGGTGGGCTGCATCAATAACGACAATGATCGGATCAACGCATGCGTGCTCGAATGCTGACACAGACCACGTAAGCATCGTCGTTTGACCTAAGTTACGGTATTGTTTGGGTATTTCTCCACCAGCGCGTGTCCCGCCACCCGCCGCCACGATGACAGCTGCCGATTTCATAGGCTGTCATTTTCTTGCGACATTTGTTGCATCGCAGCAATTACCCCCTGGCGCCCGCTTTTTAAGCAGCGTAATGTGTGCTCAATAAGCCGTTCTTGAACGCCTGAGCGGGAGGCGTGGCAAGACGAATTGTATGGAGCGGTGTCATGGCGGGGACACGAGATCTAGTAGAAACTCGACGCATACAGCGCGCGCCAGCGCCCGACCCAGACCGGTGGTTGGAAGCCCTACCCACGCCGGTGCTCGGAATCGACGCAGGCGAGCGGGTCCGATTCGTCAACGCAGCAGCAGCCGACCTTTTAGCTGGTGTTGGGCGAGGCCTTCTTGGGCGAAGGCTTGATGAGGTCTTCGGGCACGATGCGCCGCTTGTCGCCCTGGTGCGTCGTGCATTGTCCAGTGGCGTGCGAATTGCGGAAACGGAGATCGCGTTAAGCGGGCCGGGATTTGCCCTCGGGAGGGCATCGGTATCGGCGGCTCCTGTCGGCGACAACGGATATGTCGGCCTTGTCATCAGCGTTTTAGGCAATGCGCGCGGCGGCATCGGCCAACCTATGCCGACGGCGGCTACACGTACGCTCGCACATGAAGTACGCAATCCTCTCGCGGGTATTCGAGCGGCCGCGCAGCTGATCGCGCGAGGCGACGACCCCGAACAGTCTGCGCTAGCGAGCTTGATCTGCGATGAAGTCGATCGCGTCC
>JBEVOS010000225.1:0-4559 GCA_040507435.1 Caulobacterales bacterium
TGCAGGACGCGCTATTCTTCGCCACAGCGGAACGCATTGCGCGGCGTGCGATTGAAGTCACCGCGGATTATCTCATTCTCGATCTGCGACGCGTTTACGATGTGGATGCGGCGGCGGTGACTCTTATGGCGCGCCTCGCCGACACCATTGCCGAACAAGGACGCAAACTGCTTTTTGCGCATTTGCGCGACGATAGCATTTTCGAAACTTTGTCCGCCGAGATCGGCAAGAAACTCGGCAAAGACGCCATGTTTGCCGATTGCGAAAGCGCGCTCGAACACTGCGAAAATCGGCTTCTCGCCGAACGCACAGCAGATACGTCAGACGCTAGCCTCTCACTGAGTGAACTCGAAATTTTCAGAGGGTTCACGCGGCAAGAGCTTCAGCGCCTCGAAGCCGTCGCACAAGCGATGACCTATAATCCCGGCGATGTCATTGTGCGCGAAGGCGACAAAGCCTCGCTTTTCTTCGTCATCGCGCGGGGCGTCGCCAGCGTGCGTATCACCGTGGACGATGGGGGGCGTCAGCGCGCAGTCAGGCTCGCCTCGATCGGGCGTGGCGTCTCTTTCGGTGAAATGGCGTTGCTCGATGGCGGGCGCCGCTCGGCTGATGTCGTCGCAGAGGAACGTGTGCTTTGCTACGGCTTTTCAGTCGAAGAGCTGCACGAGATCGGGCGTGACGATCCGGGCTTTCTGGTAAAACTGTTCGGCAATATGGCGCGCGACCTTTCCGAACGTCTCCGGCGCGCGAACGGTGAAATCCGCGCGCTCGAAAACTAGCTCAAATGCTAGTTCTTTCGTTCGGGTAAGACCGCTCAATCATCCCGTAAGCGCTTTCACCATCCCAGGTGTATTTCGCCCCTCCCTGGTGGAACGGAAGCCCGCCGCCTGGCTGGCCCGCGGTGCGCGCGGGCGGCGCATCCTTCGGCCAATTCCAATCGCCGAACATCGGATTGCCCGCACAAATATAGGTGGACTCGTTCGTGCGCCCTTCGATGTGAATGCGCCCATGCTCCTTCGTTTCGAGCACCACATTGCAAGCGCCGTCATGCGGAACGAATTTCTTCATCCACGGCGCCTCAATCAATTTTGCTGCGATCAGCTTGCCGCCATCGACGACATAAGCATCTGCGTAAGACGGCGTGCCGTCATCCTCGCGCGGCGGAAACGCATTGAACCCAAACGCCCGGCCGCTGGGAAACAATGCCGAGAGCCAGCAATGGCCGGGAAACACGCCGACATCCCGAACGCCCGAACGGCGGATCGCGAGGCCCGTGCCGTTGAACGTGCGCTCAGCTTCGCCTTCAACCGCAAACGATCCAGTGCAACGAAACAATTGCTCATGGCGATGCCCGCCGACAGCGCCAAGCGCATCGACAGTGGATTGCCCGCCCGAATTCTGGCCCGCTTGCACCCAAGGCGGCGCGCCCATCTCCATCTCGACGCGCGCTTTGATATTCTTGCTCGGTCCGGTGCGAATGCCCTGCATTGAGCGCTGGACCGTGCTGTCATAAGCGGGACCGTCGAACGTCATCACCCATTTACGGAACGGCTCGACGACTTCAAACGTCAGCGGCCCCGCATTGATCGTAACAATCTTGCCGTTCACGACCTTCGGTTCACCCTTCGGGGCATAACCGTTCGAACCGATCAGCACGCGCCCGTCTGGAAATGCGAAATTGGCTTCAACGCCGCGATAATCCCACTGCCCCGCCACCGCTTCGATGCACACGCGGGGAAAACCAAACCGGCCCTCATTGTCGGAAACCCAGACAGAGGCGCTGTCCCGCATTTGCGGATTCTCCGGCTTCGTCTGCAACGGAAAATCGAGGGCGGGATTGTACCCACCCGTAACGTCAAAGCTCGCCATGTCCTGCCTCTATCACTGCGCGGCAGTGATCGCCGCTTACCGCTAAGTTGCGGCCAAAGCGCGCGAAGGCACAAGTCTCAAAATCTATATTGATTGAGAGCAATCCTGCGTGCAGCGCAGGGGGGTGCGTTACGCCCCATTGGCGGGCGGGCGGCGCCTAACTAGAACGTGCTCATGCCCAGCACGCACAAAACCCTCAAAGACGCGCTCGATCTCGAACGCCTCGATCTCAATCTGTTCCGCGGCTTCACCGAGAATAAGGAGGCCGAGCGCATCTATGGCGGTCAGGTGATCGCGCAATCCTTGCTGGCGGCATATCAAACCGTTGAGGGCCGGATGTGCCATTCGCTGCACGCCTATTTCATCCGCCCCGGAAATCCGCGAATCCCGGTGATCTTCGAGGTCGATCGCGCGCGCGATGGCGCATCGTTCACGACCCGACGCGTCATTGCCGTTCAGAACGGCAAGCAAATCTTCAATCTCGCGGCATCCTTTCATATTCCGGAGGAATGCTTCGATCACCAGAGCACAATGCCCGCTGTCACGCCGCCCGAGGAACTGCGCGACGATTACGATGTCGAATCCGATCTCTACGACATGATGCCGGAGGACGAGAAAGTCGCGCGCCCTCAGCGCGATCCCAACCCCACGATGGAAATGCGCAGCGTGGATCCACCGCGCCCGGGATTTTCAAGCCTGTCCCGCGAGCCAATTCAGCGTTTATGGATTCGCGCCACGCATGAATTGCCGGACGATCCTATCTGGCATCAAGTCGTGCTCGCTTACGCATCGGATATGTCGCTGCTTGGAACCGCGATGCGCCCCCATCCCTACACATGGGAGCAGATCATGAATGCGAGTCTCGATCACGCGATCTGGTTTCACCGCCCGTTCAATGTGAACGAGTGGATGCTCTACGATATGGACAGCCCCTCCTCTTCGGGCGCGCGCGGCTTCAATCGCGGCGCACTGTACACCCGCGACGGCGTCCTCGCCGCGTCCGTGACGCAAGAGGGTCTGTTCCGGAAAAAGAAAGGTTAAGCTTTCTTGCGCTTCGCGAGGCGCTCGCCCTTCAAACCAAACAAGTTCTGCAGCGCGATATTGAGCGCGATGAGGTAGGCTTGCAGCGAGCGTTGCTTCGCAGTGATGAAGCGCCAGCCATGCTTCGGATCGACGTAAGCCGCGATCGGCGTCTGCCCCTCTTTGAGCACGGGAAACGCACCTGCAGCCACGAGGCTCGCAAAAAGCGGCGTGGTTTCTTCGACGGGAATTTCCGGATTGGCGAGGAAGATCGTTTTGCTCGTCGCGTTTGACCGTGCGAGCAGCTCCAATTCCCATTTCACGCCCGCGCTTGTCGTTGGGCACATGACGATGGCTTTGCAAGCGCTCACCAGCTGCGAAACGACGCTTTGCCAATCAGCGCCCTCGTTCGCCACGAAGATTCGCGCAGCCCCAAGCGGCGGGGTGGGATCACGCGGATCGCCAATCGCGATCACAGGCCCATAGGGTGAAGCTTCTTCCAACAGGATTTCATCGAGTGTGCGCGGATGCCCGACACCCGCAGGAAACTTCACGAACGCATCGCGTGTCAAGGCATGCAGCTTTGCATCGTCTTGATCGAAGGCGCGGAGAAAAATCACCGGCGCCCGATCATCCCATTCGCGTACGCCCTGATAAAGTTTCGTCGCGCGCCTATCCGCCACGCGGTCGAGCAAATGCCCAGCGCCGATAAGATTCAGAACGAGCAGCAGCGCGAGCACAACAATGCTGACGATGATCCCGGTAATTTCGCCATCCTCATTCGGATCGACGAACATGAAAATCGGAATGAACAGCGCCGCGATGATTCCCGTATTGAGGATCGCCACCCCGAAATAAAACATCGTGAGCGAAATGCGTCCACGCGCAAAATTCGCGATAAACGCTGGAAGCCCCAAATGCCGGCGATACGTGGAAAAAAGCCGCCAGACGGGCGGCCGCCACCCGCGCGCCGCAAAGAATGTCTCTTTCGATGTGGTGAGTTGCCACCACGACCAGATCGCGGCCTCGAGCGCAACGAGCATCGAAAGAGCCACCATCGCGATCAACGCCCAGGCCTGCCAATGCGGCAACGGCGTTTCGCCTTCGTCTTGAGGAAGAAACCCGAAAATCTCGCCGAGCCCGCCGGCGATACTGAATGGCGCCAGAATAACCCACGCCCATGCAATCGGCAGCGCGATCAAAGCGGCGATCCGCCGATGCAGACCATCGCTGAGCGCACTTGTCGCCGCGACGCCAAGCACAACTGGAAACACGAAAAACACGATAAGAATCGGCAATAGCAGGGGCGCTGCCAATCCAAGCGCCGCGTAATCGCTATCCTTCGAGAACACCGCGTACACGATCACGGAAACAAGGCCGAACACGACGAGCACGTTCATCGACGCTGCAAGCGCGCGCATGAACCGATGCCGCAAAAATCCAGAAACCGCGCCGTCAATCGAAAGAGCGCCCGCCGTCATGACATCCTCGCTTCGCTGCGTGCGAACTTATCGCAGCGACAGGCGCGCCGGAAGCGAAATTGAGATGCTGCGCCGCGCGCGCTTGCAATGTCCGGCTGCGCAGTTCTAATTCCTCGAACAAACGACAATGGTGACAATGCCGGGGCCGCTTCCTTTCTTTCTTGCCGATGGCGATCACTACATCCCAAC
>JBEVOS010000251.1:0-5003 GCA_040507435.1 Caulobacterales bacterium
AACCACTTGCGCATACCGTGCGCGCATGAGGCGTGGGGTCTATATACTGTGTGCGAGCGCGGCGGCATACGCCTGCGCCGCCAGTCATGCCCATGCGTTTGAAGCGCAAGGCAGCCTCGACTTTGTGTCCGACTACCGCTGGCGCGGCCTCTCCATGAGCCACGAGCGCGCCGCCGCAACCCTGGCCGTTGAGGCATCCTGGCAATCCGGCGTCTGGGTCTCCAGCAGCCTCGGCACGATCTCGGAAGATTACGGTGGCGAGGAAGTCACGCTATCGGCCGGCGTCTCCGCAAATTTCGCCGGGGCGGACTGGTCGCTTGGCGCGGCCGCTTATGCCTACCCCGACGCGGATGATCTCGACTACCAGCAGGCGCTTGCAAGCGCCGCCTATCCGGTAGGCCCCGTCACCTTCTCCGCCGGCATTGAATACGCGCCTGAACAAGACAACCTAGATGGCGACGATACCTACGCTTGGCTGCGCGGCGAATGGGGCCCCAACGAGCAGCTTACGCTGCACGCGCAATGGGGCGTGAACGACGGCGCGATGGCCATAGTAGAGCGCGCTGAGGACATCGATATCGGCGCAGCTTACGCCATCGGCCCTGCCCTTATCTCGCTCAGCTATGTCGATGCCGAGACTGTCCCATCAGCCGTCGTCGCAAGCGTTAGATTGGCCTACGCGCCATGAAACGCCTGAGCGTCAAAATCATCGCCGCACTTGCTGTCACGTTCACTGCGCTTATCGCAGCATCCGTGTTCATCTTACACGCGGTCGTGGCGCCGAACGCAGACCGGCTCGAAGCGCAAATGCATGAACGCGATGTCGCGCGCGTTGAGGCCACTTTAGCGGGTCAGCACAGAGATATGATCTCTCGCGTGCTCGATTATGCACGCTGGGACGACACCTACGCTTTTCTCGCAGGCCGAAAACCGGGCTACATCTCAGATAATTTCACGGGCGGGTGGTTCGACGACTATCAAATCGATTTCGCTGCTTTTCTGAGCGATAACGGGGATGTGCTTTGGCGCCGTGGGCGCAATTCCGATAGCGCGCACGATAGCGACACGCTCATTCAGAAAATAACGGCTGATCTACGCGCCGCTGAGCTCGCGGGCATTCACGGCCGCTCCGGAATAGTGTGGACCCAATCCGGCCCAGTGCTTTACGCGGCATCGCCCTCCGTGCGCAGCAACGGCCGCGGCGCGCCCCACGGTCTCGTCATATTCGCGCGGCGGCTCGAAGCGACGCGTCTGTCGGCACAAACCCAATTGCCCCTCGAACTTAAATCGCCAGCCACGCTGCAATCAGAGCTGCGCATCTTCGATAAGATCGTGCGAGGCCGCGATACGGCGACGGTCGTTCAAAACGACGAATTGGTAACGGCATTTGCGCTTCGCTCTGTTGGAGGCGCGCTACAAGGCGTGGTTCTCACGAAAAACCCGCGCAACATCGCGCGTCTCGGCCACGAAGCGTTGTGGACCGCCATCATGTTGACGGCAGGCGCCATTTGCATTTCCTCACTGCTGCTATGGCTACTGTTGAGAAGCATCATCGTGGCGCCTCTCGCGCGCATCGAGCGCAATATGAGCGAGCAAGGATCGTCCTCTTCGCCGATTGCAACTTCGGCGCTTGAGGGGGAGTTCGCAAACATTGCAGCCGCTTATAACGAACTCCTCGAGCGCTTACGCCAAAATGAAAGAGAAAAAACGGCCGCGGAAAAATCCCGCGAATTGGAGGTGAGTGCGAGTCAGACAAAAGCGGCGTTTCTCGCCAATGCCATGCGTGAATTGCATGCGCCGCTGGGTGCGATCATCCAGCATGCGCAAGTCCTTGAAACGAAAACCGGCGGCCACGCCGGCCATGACGCGCGCCATATTCAGCGGACAGCCCATAACGCGCTGGTTCTGATCAGCGACATTCTCGATCTTGAGCAAGTGGAATCCCGCACGCTGAACATCACGCCGCATTCTTTCATCGTGTCGGACTTCATCCGCTCAATTGAAGCGGAAGCGAAAGAATTGGCGGCGGCCAATGGCAATACCGTGAGCGTCTATTTCGATCCGCATTGCGGCGAAGCGTTCACCGACGAAGACCGCTTGAGACAATGTCTGATGAACGTCATCAGCAACGCGTGCAAATTCACGGTCAACGGTCACATTACGTTACTTGCATCACGCGGCATGCGAATAAGCGGCGACGAACTGCGCTTCGAAGTAAGAGACACAGGCGTTGGCATGAGCGCGCCAAAGCTGATGCGCCTTCTTCAGCCGTTCGCTCTCGTTGAAGACAGCCCGTCGCGCCGCTTTGAAGGAGCGGGCCTCGGTCTAACGCTGACACGAAAACTGCTGGAATTGCTCGGCGGCGATATCACCGCGACAAGCACGCCAAGCGAAGGCTCGGTGTTCGCCATCCGCACGCCAGCGACACTCCCCGCCCCCGAAAACGGCGCCAAAGAAAACGCCGCCTAAATTTCCCTTAGCTGTCGACGTCGATCGCATAGCCCGCACTGCGCACGGTGCGAATTGGGTCCGTGGCGTCGCCATTCGACATAAGCGCTTTGCGCAAGCGGCCGACATGAACATCGACAGTGCGCGCCTCGACATAAACGTCCGATCCCCAGACAGAGTCGAGTAATTGTTCGCGCGAGAAAACACGGCCCGGATTGCGCATCAAATGCTCAAGCAAACGGAATTCCGTTGGCCCAAGATGCACTTCCTTGCCGGAGCGCTTCACACGATGCGCCACGCGATCCATGACGATATCGCCTGCGCTCAGCTTATCGTCCGCAAGTGCGGGGCGGATACGGCGCATCACGGCGCGCAACCGCGCCAGCAATTCGCTCATCGAAAATGGCTTGGTGAGGTAATCGTCAGCGCCCGTGTCGAGGCCGCGAATGCGCTCGCTCTCTTCGCCGCGCGCAGTAAGCATTACGATTGGGGTGTTGCGCGTCTCGTTCCGGAGCCGCAGGCGGCGGCACACTTCAATGCCAGGCGCTTTCGGCAGCATCCAATCGAGCAGAACGAGGTCCGGCGGAACCTCTTCCGCCATCAGCAGCGCCTCTTCCCCATCATTGGCGACGGAAACTTTATAGCCCTCTTTCTCAAGATTGTACTTGAGCAGCGTGGCGAGCGCCTCTTCATCTTCGACGACGAGAACATGTGCGCTCAATCGTCAATCCCCAACGAGGTTGTATCCGCTTTCGGCCGTTCCGTGGCGATCTGCTCGCCCGTCACGAGATAATGGACGGTCTCCGCGATATTCGTCGCGTGATCGCCAATCCGCTCGATATTCTTCGCGATGAACATGAGATGCGCGCCCGCGCCGATCATGCGCGGATCTTCCATCATATAAGTCACCAATTCGCGGAACAGCGAGTTGTAATGCGCGTCGATATCTTCGTCTTGAAACCAGACGGAAACGGCAGAGCGCACGTCCTTTTTGCCGTAAGCGTCGAGAACCTGCCGCAGCTGCGCCGCAGTGATCTTGCCCATTCGCTCGATACTTTTGATGAGCGAATGTGGGTCGCCCTGATTCAGCACCAGCGCGCGTTTGCCAATATTCTTAGCAAGATCGCCGACCCGCTCGAGATCGCTGGCGATCCGCCATGCCGCGAGCACTTCGCGTAAATCCATCGCCATCGGCTGACGGAGCGCGAACAACTTAACGGCCCGACGTTCGACTTCGCGCTGGGCTGCGTCGATTTTTGGATCGCGCGCAATAACGGCCTGCGCGAGTGCGCTGTCGCGCCGTCCCACAGCCGCAATCGCATCATTGACCGAAGCTTCCGCCAAGCCGCCCATACGTTCGACTTCTTTAGCGACCGCTTCTAACTCTTCGGTGAATGCTTTCACCGTATGATCAGGCATAACGCGAACCTTACCCGAACCGGCCGGTAATGTAATCTTGCGTCCGCTGATCGCGCGGGTTGGTGAAGATTTCTTCTGTCGCGCCGGCTTCGACCAGCGTTCCAAGATGGAAGAACGCCGTCTTTTGCGAGACGCGCGCCGCTTGCGCCATCGAGTGCGTGACGATCACGATGCAATAGTTTTCGCGCAGTTCGTCGATCAGCTCTTCGATCTTCGCCGTCGCGATGGGATCGAGCGCAGAGCAAGGCTCATCCATCAGGATGATGTCGGGGTTCACCGCAACCGTGCGCGCAATGACGAGGCGCTGCTGCTGACCGCCCGAAAGGCCCGTACCTGGCGAATGGAGGCGATCCTTCACCTCTTCCCAGAGACCGGCGCGGCGAAGCGACTTTTCAACCACCTCGTCCATCTGCGAACGCGACTTCACCAGCGCATGGATGCGCGGGCCATAAGCGACATTCTCATAAATCGACTTCGGAAACGGATTCGGCTTCTGGAACACCATCCCGACGCGTGAGCGCAGCACGACAGGATCGACGTTCCGGGCGTTGATATTCTTGCCTTCGATATCGATCGCGCCTTCGACGCGGCAGCCGTCGATCGTGTCGTTCATGCGATTGATGCAGCGCAGGAACGTCGTCTTGCCGCAACCCGACGGTCCGATAAACGCCGTGACCGCGCGATCCGGGATCTCAATGTTGACGTTGTTGAGCGCTTTTTTCTCGCCGTAATAGACGCTTACGTCACGCGCCACAGCCTTCACAGCTCCCGCGCCCACAGCTCCCGAGGCGCGCACGGTGGGCGCCGCCATCGTCAAGCCAGCAGCGGGCGGTGCGCCAGCTTGGCCGCGTTCGTCGGCGGTCGCACGATCCATTGGTGTCCCCATGTGAGTCTGAATTTCGGTCCGGCGCCCTCTTAGCGGGCTTACATGACACTATGGTGACGCCGCATTCAGCCTCAGCGGAGCCAGCCCCTTAAGCGCCGTTTACGCGCATTCGAGATAGGCCGCAAACGCAGACCCGCGGCCCGGCTCACTTTCGACCATCAGCCCGCCGCGATGCCTGTTCATGATATGCTTAACGATGGCGAGCCCGAGGCCTGTGCCGCCTCTTTCATCGCCTTGTTCGCGCTCGACC
>JBEVOS010000314.1:0-9954 GCA_040507435.1 Caulobacterales bacterium
GAGCGGGAGTAAGGGGAATTTGATGAAGTCTATTCTGATGGGCCTCGCCCTGGCCGCGTGCGCCGCGACCGCCGCTTTCGCGCAGGCGTCCGCACCCGGCAGCGCGACGCCGTTCCGCATTCAGCGCGGCACGGCGATCGCGCCGCCCGGCGTTGCGGTGAACACCGGGCAAACCGCGCCGCCCGAAGGCGTTGGACCCGGCGGGATCAATTTCGCCCAATGGAAGAGCGCCGATCCTTCGCTTTACGGGCCGGCTTTCGAAGCGCAGATGCGCCAGCGTTACTCGGCGCGCACGGCTGCTGATGCGCGCGCTGACCTCGAAGCCAATGGCTTTTCATGCGCGCAATCGACCGTGATGCAGTGCCGGATCGAGATCATGGATCAGGGCTGCGCGAAGGATTGGTATGTCGTGTTCGAGCCGCGCCGCTCCGAGCCCGTGGCGGGGTTTGACTCCATGTGCCTTGGCGCGCGCCGCTGAGGAAATGCTAGGCGCGCCGGAAGGGCGGGCGTAAAAGGCGGTATGAGAACAAAAATAGTGCTGGCGGGCCTTATGGTGCTCGCCGCGTGCCAAACAGTTCCGGTTTCCACCAGCGCGCCCGGCCGGCCAATTGACCTTGCGCCCTACCAGCGCGGCTCGGCGGAGCGGGCTGAGAGTTCGTTCTCGAACATGATCGCGTCGCGCTATGGCGCTGGGACGCCGCTCAACCGCGCCACATCCGATATGGCGGCGAACCGCTTTTCGTGCGCGACGCCGCCGCGTGGGGGGCGGGGCGAACCGCCGGATAGACTTTGCCGCCGCGTCGTGCAGGAAGCTGGCTGCACGCATACATGGCAGGTTATGTTGTACGATACATCGGGCCAGATCAGCCGCGCACGCGGCGGGTATGACCGCGTTTGCAGCGCCGGCGATGACGGGCTTCTGGGCGGGCGCTGATCGCGCGCTTACATAGAGATCATGGACGAGCTTTATCATCCGCGCGTTTTGGAATTGGCGGCCAACATTCCGCATGTCGGGCGGCTTGAGTCTGCCGCAGGCGCGAGCACGAAGGTGAGCCGGATTTGCGGTTCGGTCGTCACGGTCGAACTCAACTTGAAGGACGGCGTGGTTTCGGAGATCGCGGTTCATCCGAAAGCCTGCGCGCTCGGGCAAGCGTCGACCGCCGTGCTCGCGATGAATGCGGTCGGTGCGACGCCGAAAGACATTCGCGAAGCGCGCGATGCGCTGCGCGCTATGCTCAAGGAGAAAGCTGCGCCGCCGCAAGGACGGTTTTGGGAGCTTCGCCATCTCGAAGCGGTGCGCGAATATCCGCCACGCCATGCCTCGACGATGCTGGCGTTCGATGCGGCTGTGGAAGCGCTTGAAAAAGCCGAAACGGGCGTTTGACGTTTACGCGCCAGAGCGCTGCGCGTTAGGGTGTGTTCAGAAAACGATAAACATTGGGGATGGTGATGCCGGTCGATCCGCTCGATGCGAAAATTGATCTCAATCTGCGGGTCGGCGATCTCGAAGCGTCGATCGATTGGTATGCGCGCATGTTTGGGACCGAGCCGATCTATCGCGGCGTGGACCGGAGCGTGGACGGAAGGGTGTCGACGCCGATGGCGTGTTTCCGGCTCGGCGGCGTAAAGATCTGGCTTTTGCCGCGCGGCGATAACGCGGCGCCCGCCGGAAAAGATCAGCGCGTCGGGATCGCGTTCATGACGCGGCAGAAATTGGCGCCGCTGCGGGCTGAGCTCTCGAGGCGCGGTGCGGAATTCGACGATACGCCGACGCCGGACTTTCCGATCGACGCACAGGGCGTCCGGATCGGTAAGGACGCGGAATTCCTCTACATTTTGGACCCGGACGGCCACAAACTCGAATTCTGCCACACCTATCGATGAGGCGGCGCTGCGTCTGAGGCAAAGCGTGCCTGAGCCGCATATTTTCCGGGCGGCGTACCGTTTCATCCACAGTTTGATTCCCCTGACGCGAGAATCCCGGTGCACGCAGCTGCAGGCGGCAGTGTTTATGGCCGTTCAGAAATAATGAGGCAGACGATGCGGGGCGTTGCGCGGATTTTCGCGGCTGGGCTGACGGCTCTGGCGTTGGTTGGCGGCTATGGCGCGGCGTATGCGCAAGAGGTCGGCGAGGTCATCGTCGTCGCGCAAAAGCGCAGCGAAAATCTACAGGACGTGCCGATTTCCGTGACCGCCGTTTCCGGCGAGCAATTGTCCTCTTTGACTTCGTCCGGCGCGGATATTCTCGCGCTTGCATCGCGTGTGCCGGGGCTCAATGTCGAGAGCTCGAATGGCCGCGCCGCGCCGCGCTTTTACATTCGCGGCCTTGGCAACACTGATTTCGATCTTGCGGCGTCGCAGCCGGTCTCCGTTATCATGGACGATGTCGTGATGGAGAATGTCGCGCTGAAAAGCTTTCCGCTGTTCGACATTCAGCAGGTTGAAGTTTTGCGCGGTCCGCAAGGGACGCTCTATGGGCGGAACACGCCTGCGGGCATCGTCAATATTCGCTCGCGGCGGCCGACGCAGGAATTCGAATCCAACGGCACGATCTCTTATGCATCTTACAACACGGTGACATTCGAGGGCGGCGTCGGCGGCGCATTGATCAAAGACGTGCTCGCCATGCGCGTCGCGGCGTTGATGCAGCATCGCGACGATTGGGTCGATAACGGCTTCACCGGCCAAGAAGACGCAGTGGGCGGGTTCGACGAATATGCGTTGCGCGCGCAATTGCTGTTCACCCCGAATGCAGATTTCAGCGCATTGTTCAACGTGCATGGCCGCCAGCTCGACGGCACATCCACGCTGTTTCGGGCGAACATCTTCAATCCGGGCTCGAATGAGCTGAACGGCAATTTTGATCGTGATACGGTTTACTACAATCAGGGGCAGAATAATCCGCAGGGCTATGACGAGATCGGCGGCGCGCTGACGCTGACATATGATTTCGGCCCCGCCACGCTCACGTCCATCACCGGTTACGAAACCACGAATGGCCGCAGCCTTGGCGATATCGATGGCGGCAATCCTGGCGGGCCGGGCGTTATTCCGTTCCAATCCGAAACGCAGGATGCGATCGACGATCTCGACCAGCTCACACAGGAAATTCGCATCGCGAGCCCGGATGCTGGCCCGCTGACATGGCAGGCCGGACTTTATTACTTCGACTCCGATCTTCAGGTGACAACGTATGGGCCTAGCGGTTTTCCTGCGCCTGCAACGGTGGCGCATTCGAACACGTCTTGGGCGGTGTTCGGGCAGATCGGCTATGACATCACCGACCAATGGAACGTCACCGGCGGGCTCCGTTACACGGAAGACGATAAGGATTTCCATGTCGTTTCCGCGCCGGCTTCGTTCGCACCGGTTTCGGTTTCGGATGAAAAAGTCAGCTGGGACATCAGCACCAATTATCGCGTTTCTCCGGACTTGAATTTGTATGCACGCGTCGCCCACGGTTTCCGGGCGCCCTCGATTCAAGGGCGCGACGTCGTGTTCGGCGCGCCACCGTCCGTAGCGCAATCTGAGAAGATTTTGTCGATCGAGGCGGGCGTGAAGGCTGATGTTCTCGCGGGGCGCGGGCGTCTCAATGCAGGCATCTTCGCGTATCGTATTGAAGATCAGAAATTCACTGCGATCGGCGGCGCAGCTAATCTCACGCAACTCGTCAACGCCGATCAAGGCAAAGCTTATGGCTTTGAAATCGAAGGCGAGTGGCAAGCGACCGAAAATCTCTTCCTGCGCGGTTCGGCCGCTTACACACACACGGAAATCGATGATCCGAATTTGCGCGTCTCGCCATGTGGAACGGGACAATGCACCGTGACCGATCCGCTCGCGGGCGGGTTTGCGCTTGTCGACGGCAATCCGTTCCCGCAGGCGCCGGAATACACGGTTGATGTTTCTGCGCGCTACCAGCGCCCGGTTGGGCGGGGGACCGCATTTGCGGAAACCGATTGGACGGTGCGCGGGCCGATGAACATCCTCCTTTATCAGACCGCAGAATTTGAAACCGATACGCAATTCGAAGGCGGCATCCGCCTTGGTTATGAATGGGACAAGCACGAGATCGCGTTCTTCGTCCGCAATATCACCGATGAGGAAAACGTCATCGGCGCGATCGATTTCAACAATCTCACAGGGTTCGTGAACGAGCCGCGGATTATCGGGATTTCATTCAGTTCAACCCTGAACTGATCGCTGGATCTTACGGATCAATAGTCCTTTCCGTCGAAATCGCTGGCGTCGTGGCGTTCGCGCACGCGCTTTGTTTCATCTTGGATCGGGCGATTGACCATACGCCCGCGGCGTACGGCGGGGCGCGCTGCAATAAGATCAGCCCAACGGTTGAGGTGTTTGTATTCTTGCGTCTGAAGGAATTCGCCAGCGCCATATTGCTGGCCCTTGGCCATCGCACCGTACCACGGCCAAATCGCAATATCGGCAACCGTGTATTCGCCGCCGCCGATATATTCGCGTTCAGCTAGGTTACGATCGAGCACGTCGAGCTGGCGTTTCACTTCCATCGCGTAGCGGCTGATCGCATATTCGATTTTCACCGGCGCGTAGGCGTAGAAATGTCCGAAGCCGCCGCCGAGAAAGGGCGCCGATCCCATTTGCCAGAAGAGCCAAGAGAAACATTCCGCGCGTGCGGCGGGCTCTTTGGGGAGAAACGCGTCAAATTTCTCCGCTAGGTACAGCAGCATCGCGCCGGATTCGAAGATGCGAATTGGCTGAGGGCCGCTGCGATCGACCATCGCTGGGATTTTCGAGTTCGGATTGATCTCGACGAAGCCGCTGCCGAATTGCTCGCCATTCAATTGAATGAGCCAGGCATCATATTCCGCGCCGGAATGGCCGAGCGCTAAGAGCTCTTCAAGTAGGATCGTGACTTTGGCGCCGTTTGGGGTGCCGAGCGAATAAAGTTGAAAGGGATGTTTGCCGATTGGCAATTCCTTTTCATGCGTTGGACCGGCGACCGGGCGATTTGTGGCTGGGCCGCCCATGCCTTTGTCCCAAGTCCAAATTTTCGGCGGGACGTAAGCTTCGCTCATGCCGGACTCCTCGGTGGCTTTTCATTGCACTTGGGAGCGGGATGCAGGTCATTTCAAGCGCGCTGCGCGCATGGTTTTTGACGGCTGCGGCGCCGTTTCTAAAAGCAATTTCCAATTTCTCTCCCAAAGACGGGAGGCGTCTTTTGTTTTGCCTCCCTCAAGTGGGAGGCGGGGCGCGTTTCCACGCCGATGTAATGCCGCCCTTGCAGACGGCTAATAAGACGCTTCCACGCGCCCCGTTCAGACGATTGGACGAAAGCCCCGCGCGTGAGGAGGTGTTATCTCCAAGTGCGGCCCGCCTTCGGCGCGTGAGAGAGCCCTCTCAGACCCTCCGGTTTCAATCCCCGGAGGCAGTCAGCGTCGCATCCTTCCAATCTCCCGTAGGCAATCCGTAGAAAGCGGTCTTGGGTTCTTGGACGATTGCAAACGCCTTTCACGCTCGCCTGTCCCCTTGCAGTGATTTGCTGGGCTGCAGCGCCTCAAACCTCCCGTGCAAGGAACGGCGCATTATGAGCACAGGTGTGGAGGTGTCGGATAAGTTGGACTCTATCCCCGCTTTTTCCGTGCGATGGAAAACTCGATAAAATGGAGGAATGCATGCATGTTGGCGCTGGTTTGCCCGTCGCGAGAATGGATGATCCGCGCGAGTTTCTCACCGGCGACGCCATTGCGGAAATTGCGCAAGCGGCGGAGCGCGCTGGCTTCGATACGCTCAGCGTCAGCGAGCATCCCTTTCCGGATGACGATTGGCTCACGCGCGGCAATGGCCATCACAATCACGATCCGTTTGTCGCGCTCTCTTTCGCGGCGGCGGCGACGAAGACAATAAAACTGCGCACATCGTTGCTGATCCTGCCCTATCGAAATCCGTTCATCACGGCGCGCGCTGCGGCGAGCCTCGATGCGCTTTCTGGCGGCCGGCTCGTCTTGGGCGTTGGGGCCGGCTATCTCGAAGCGGAGTTCAAAGCGCTCGGCGTTGATTTCGGCGAGCGCAACGAATTATCTGATGAAGCGATCATCGCGATGCGGCGTGCGTGGACGGAAGATGGCGTTCACATGAAGGGCCGCCATTTTGATGCGCAAGGGCATACGATGGCGCCGCGTCCTGCACAGAAGGGCGGGCCGCCGATCTGGATTGGCGGCAACAGTAAATTAGCGATCCACCGCGCTGTTGAGCTTGGCGATGGCTGGATGCCGATGCGCTATGAAGGCAATATCGTTTCGCGGCGGACTGCGGAACTTGCGTCGCTCGAAGATTTTCGCGCGCGGCTTGGCTATGCATCGGAGCATGCGAGACGCATCGGGCGCACACAACCGCTCGGCGTGAGTTTCGGTTTGCAATTGTTTTCGATCCCGGATGCGTGCGAAGGCGCGGATGGATTCATCGACGCCGCGCACTATCTTGCGGCGCTTGGCGTTACTGACACCGGCATTGGCGCTGCGCCGACCAGCCGCGCAGCATATATCGGCGAACTGGAACGTATCGGTGCGGAATTGCTTCCGCGCCTGCACGCCATACATTCACCCGGGCTTGCATTTGTGTAGGCGTCACCAAATTTGCACGCGATCTTCAGGCGCGAGATAGAGCGCTTCGCCTGGCTGCACGTTGAACGCCGCGTACCATGCATCGAGATTGCGCACGACGCCGTTGACGCGATAGCGCGCGGGCGAGTGCGGGTCGGAGAGCACCTGGTTGCGCAAGCGCGCATCGCGAATGAGCTCTTTCCACACTTGGCCCCAAGACAGGAAAAAACGCTGCTCGCCGGTCGTGCCGTCGAGCATGGGCGCTTCACGGCCGGCTTGATGCAGAAGATAAGCTTGGTGCGCGACCTGCAAGCCGCCGCAATCGCCGATATTTTCGCCCAGCGTGAGGCGGCCATTCACGTTGACGCCGGGCAGTGGTTCGAACGCTTCGTATTGCGTGGCAAGCTTATCGGTGAGCGCACGGAAACGGCCGACGTCCTGCTCATTCCACCAATCGCGCAATACGCCTTGCGCATCTGATTTTGCGCCTTGGTCATCGAAGCCGTGACCCATTTCGTGACCGATCACGCCGCCGATCGCGCCATAGTTCACCGCCGCATCCGCATTCGGATCGAAGAAGGGCGCTTGAAGAATTGCGGCGGGAAAAACGACTTCGTTGAATGTGGGATTGTAGTAGGCGTTCACGGTTTGCGGCGTCATGAACCATTCGTCTCGGTCGGTGCGCTGATTGAGACGAGAGACGTCATAGTTCCATGCCCATACAGCTGAACGTTTTGCATTTCCGAACGCATCGCCAGCGGTAATTTCCAGCGTGGAATAATCTTTCCAGCGATCCGGATATCCGATCTTCGGGCGGAAGGTGGCGAGCTTTTCGCGTGCGACGATTTTCGTTTCCGCGGACATCCAGGTGAGACCGTTGATGCGCTCGCCGTAAGCGCGGCGCAGATTTTCGACGAGCTCCTGCATCTTCGCTTTTGCATCGGGTTTGAAATGCTTGGCGACGTAGAGTTGGCCGACGGATTCGCCGATCGCGCCATTGAGCGATTGTACAGCGCGTTTCCAGCGTTCGCGTTGCTGCGGTTGGCCGTTGAGTTTGCGGCCGTAGAAATCGAAATTCTCATCGTCCAGCGCCGTTGGGAGCACGGCTGCGTTGTTCGAAAGGTAGTGATAGGTGAGGTAAGAGCGCCATGTTGCGACGGGTGTTGCAAGAACGAGGCGCGCGAGCGGGCGCATCGCGCTCAGTTCGCTGATGACGAATTCCTGCACTTGACCGAAGCCAGCGCTTTCGAACCCAGCTGCCCAAGGATAGCGAGGTTCGAGCGCGATCACTTCAGCGCGGGTTTTCAGATTGTAGGTTTGATCGCGTTCGCGGCGTTGCGCGATCGGCCAATGACGCCCCGCAATTTGTGTTTCGAGCGCAAGGATTGCGGCCGCTTTCTGTTCGCCGCCGGTTTGCCCGCCGAGCGTCAGCAAGCGCGCGATGTGCGCGCGATAATCACTGCGGATCTGCGGGAATTCGCCGTCATTGCGCCGGTAATATTCGCGCTCGGGAAGGCCAAGGCCGCTATGGCTTATGCCGACGACATAGCGATCCGGATTTTTATCATCGAGCGTGACAGCGGCTGTGATTGGGAAATCGACCGGCATATCGGACCGGCCGACAAGGCGCAGAATATCTTCATGCGTGCGGCAGGCGGCGATAGCGGCGAGATCAGCTTGAATTGGCGTCAGCGCCTTGGCGTTGATGGTATCAGTATCGAGAAACGAATTGTAGAAATCCGCGATCTTTTGCTGCGAGGACCCCGGTGCGCCGCCTGCCGCGGCGGTTTCCTGCACGATGGTGCGGACATCTTCCTCTGCTTTTGCGGCGAGCATATCGAATGCGCCCCAGCGTGTGCGATCGGCTGGGATTTGCGCGGTGCGCATCCAGCTTCCGCTGCAATAAGCATTGAAATCATCGCCGGGCTTTACGCTTAAATCGCGCGCCGAAAGATCGACGCCCCAATTCCCGATGACGGCTTTGTCATCTCGTGCGCCGCGCGTGGACACACATGACATCGCGAGAAGCGAGAGGCTTGACCCCATAAGCGCGCGGCGGCTGAGATTCATACGGCAAACTCCTCATGGCCGCGCGCGGCGGCGGAATGTGCGCGCACTTTATCGCGACGCTCCCTTGGGGCGCAAAGACGAATGCGCCGAATCGCCGAACCGTTGTCGCTGGTTGCGCTGAGAAGCGCGGCGCTTTACCTCCCCTGAGGATATTCATGGCGACCCTCAAACGCCTCCCCGCAATTATCGCCGATCAGCTTGCTTGGGCAGGCGCCGGCGCTGGCGTGCTTGCGGCGTTGTTGATCGCGTCCGACCGCCCCGTAACCGCATTGCTCGCCTTGGCGGCGGGCGGCGCGAGCGGTTGGCTCGCGGTGAGCGAACGCACACCGCGCCCGGTTGCTACGGACACGCGGCCGCCGCGCCCGATGTCTGGTGGCGGGCTCTCCGATCTTACGCCGCTGCTTGAAGCTTTGCCCGAGCCTGCGCTGCTGGTTGACGCTGACGGACGTATCGCTGGATCGAACGCGGCCGCGCGGCTGAAGCTGCAATTCGAGGCGGCTGGGTTGCGGCTGTCATCCATCTTGCGCCAGCCTGACGTTCTTGACGCTGCGCAAGCGGCGGCGCGCGACGGGGCGACCTCAACGATCGAGTATGAGGATCGCGGGCAAGTTGAGCAGCATGTCCGTTGTTATGTTGCGCCTGTGCAGTGGGGGGATCATCGCGCGGCGCTGATCGCTTTCCATGACGAAACCGCGCGCATCAATACGGAGCGTATGCGCTCTGACTTCGTTGCGAACGCCAGCCATGAATTGCGCACGCCATTGTCGGCGTTGATGCTGCTGATCGAAACCATTGGCGGACCGGCGCGCGACAATCCCGAAGATATCGATAAGTTTCTGCGCATGATGCAGGCGCAGGGCGAGCGCATGCGCAGGCTGATTGACGATCTGCTTTCACTGTCGCGGATTGAGCTCGACGAGCATGTTCCGCCGACCGATCGCGCTGATCTTGCGGTCGTCGCCAAGGAGGTCGTCGATTCGGTGTCGGCCGTTGCGGATGAGCGCGGCGTTTCCATCGCTTTTGAAGAGCCGGCGGGCCAGGCTTGGGTGATCGGGCACCGGTTCCAATTGGTTCAGGTCGTTCAGAATCTGGTCGACAACGCGGTCAAATATTCATCGCGGGGCGGGGTGGTGACGGTCGAGGTCGGCGTTGCCGGAAGCCAGCAAGAAGCCGCCGAGCGCGCCGGGCGCCGCTGGGGGGATGACGCGGGGCGGATCGCGCTCGTTTCGCCCGCGACCGCCTCGATCCGGCAGCATGCCTATGTGCGTGTGACGGATGCAGGGCCGGGGATCGAGCGGCATTT
>JBEVOS010000323.1:0-4782 GCA_040507435.1 Caulobacterales bacterium
CAGACACTCGATGAAACCTCCGTCTCGCAAGACTTGAAGCTGTTGGCGTATTTTCTCGCGGACGTGTTGATTATCTGGGCAGTGCTGCCGACGAACATCGTTTGGTACGATCCAGCCGCCCTCACATTTTCGCGTTGATCGACAGTTTCTAACCCACACGCGGCGTCGGCGCGTTATACTGCCGCTCGATGGCCAGCACACATAGCAACACGTCGTTTTGGGAACGTGATACGACGCCCGGTTATATCCTGATCGCGGCGACGATCGTTTCGTTCATTCTGTTGAACGGTCCGTGGGGCAACGCGGTTCATCATTTCTTTGAGGATGGTTTCGCGCAAGTTCCAATCGGCGGCGTGATGACGCCGGTAAACTTCCATCTTGTCGTCAACGACGCGCTGATGGCGATCTTTTTTTTGTACGTAGGCCTTGAGCTTAAACGCGAGACGGTTGAAGGGCCGTTCAAAAATCCACGCGGCGCGGCGCTGCCAATATTCGGCGCGCTTGGCGGCATGGCGATCCCAGCACTCATTTATCTTGCGATCGCGGGCGCCGCCAATCCAGCCTACGCGCACGGATGGGCGATACCAGCGGCCACGGATATTGCTTTCGCGATCGGCGTTTTGGCGTTGTTGGGCAAGCGCGTGCCCGCAGGCGTCCGCCTGTTCCTTCTGGCTCTGGCGATCATCGACGATCTCGGCGCCATACTCGTCATCGCGCTTTTCTACTCATCATCGCTTGTCGGATGGGCGCTTGGCGGCGCAGCGATAACGTTTGTTGGAATGCTGTTGTTGAACCGCGCGGGCGTGACGAAGCTAGCCCCTTATTGGCTGCTGACAATTGTCTTATGGGTCTTCATGTTGCTGTCTGGCGTTCACGCGACGATTGCGGGCGTGCTCGCCGCGCTCGCTGTGCCAATGCGCGCGCCGGACGGAACATCGCCGCTGATCGCGGCGGAGCACGCGCTAAAAAGCTGGGTGCAGCTTGCGATCATGCCGATTTTCGCGATCGTGAATGCAGGCGTTGTACTTGCAGGCGCGAGCTTGGCGACATTCCTTCACCCAGTTGCGCTTGGCGCAGGGCTCGGCCTGCTCATCGGCAAACCGCTTGGCATCACGATCTTCACACTGTTCGGCGCCAAACTGCTCAAACAAAACCTGCCGTGCAGCCCACTCAATCTTTTCGGCGTGTCGATCGTCGCGGGCATCGGTTTCACGATGAGTTTGTTCATTGGAACGCTCGCGTTTGGCCCGGGCGATTTAGCAACGCCAGTGCGCTTCGGCGTCTTAGGAGGGTCTTTGCTTTCCGCGCTCGTCGGATTGAGCGTTTTGGCGCTGACGCTCAAACCAAACGGCGCGCACGATTCCGATCTCGCCGCAGACGAAGACTTGGCTGAAAGCGAAGGCCTAATCGAAGATATTGACGCGCCCAACCGGCGCTAGTGCTTCGCCCGCACGCCGATCGTGAAGGCGCGATCTTCGCCAGGAAAATAGCGGTCATTGCCGAACGCGAAATCAGCGCGATCCGCATAATCGGTATTCGTGAGATTGCGCACCGCGCCGAAGAACGTGAGCGCGTGGTTCACCGCATAATTGAGACGAAGGTTGAGAAGGTTATGCCCCGGATAGCGGCGCGTGTTCGCAGCGTCGGTAAAATATTCGCCCATATGAACCCATTCGAGCTCCGCATCGAGCGCGTCGGTCGCATGAAAAATTCCGCGCGCATTCCAAATCCAGCGCGGCGCGGTGTCGGCGTCATTGCCGGAAACAACGCCCTCGCTTGCATTGCTGAACGTATAAGTATGACGCGCATACGTCACCCAGCCTGCGAGATCGAAACGCTCCGTCACCGGCGTACTCGCCGAAATCTCAACGCCCTCATGGTGCGAGGACGCATTCGTCACTGTAAAGCCATTCGCGCCGCGGAACGAAGTTCCGTCCTTGTCCATGTGATAGAGCGCGATCTCAATATTCGCCGCGCCAAGCGCGCCGCGCCAGCCCAGCTCGACGCTATCGATATTTTCCTCGCCCTGCTCACCCACATTCTGGTTTGTCTGCAACGAGTAGAGATCCGTGATCTGCGGCGGCCGCGATCCACGCGCGAGATTGAGCCAAAGCGTTTGATCGCGCGCGGGCGCATAAGAAAGCGTGAGTTTCGGCGTGACAGCGCTGAAATCATCGCTGCGGTCTGCAATGCGGCGGAAGCGTCCGCTATCGCCGGCCGAAGCGCGATTGTCGTAATCGTAGCGCACTTGCTCGCCGCGCAGACCGCCTGTCAGCGCCCATTTGTCTGCAAAATCCCACCGCGCCTGCGCGTACAGCGCCAACTGCGTCATGCCCACATCGTAGTCGTAATGCAGGCCCTGCGCATAACCGTTTGGCTGCGTCGCGAGAGCTTGAAACTCATAGAGCGAGCCTTCGGCATATTCGCCGTCAAAACCCGCGATTGCCGATACGGTCTCAAATGGCTTCCAATGCACGGCCGATTGCACGCCCGCGCCCCATTGCGAATTCTCTTCACGCGCACGGGATGGCAGAAAGAATTGCTGAAGCGCGGCGTCGATCCAGCGCGCGTAAGGCGTGATGACGACGCCCGCATCATCGCCAAAATCGCGCGAGAAACTTGCGCGCGCGCGCGCGAGCTGCTGATCGCGATACGCGCCCGGCGTTGGATTGGAACGCGCGATTGCGCTGACATCATAGACATCTGGCCCCTGCACGAACCCCGCCGATTGCTGATTGAGATTCTGCACGACGAGGCGGGAATCCAAATTCCAATCACCGAGATAGCTCGCGAACCCGAAAATCGCTTGCTGCTGCTCAAGCTGCGCATCATCCCGCCAACCTTCGGAATGCGTCGCCGAAACGCCAACGATACCGAGCTGCAGATCATCCACCGCGCCTTCCCGCGTACCGAATGCGCGCGTCGCCGCAAGCGACACGCGACCGAACGAACCCGCCTCAACCGAATGCATCGTCGCATAGTCGCGAATGCCGGGCGCCATAGTGAGAACATTGACGATCCCATGCACCGCATTCGAACCGTAAAGCGCGCTGCCCGGCCCGCGCGTCACTTCAATACGCTCGGCAAAATCGATGCTGGTCTCGAACACCGAGTTGACGTTCGACATCCCCGCCGCGCGGATCGGCACGCCGTCTTCCAGCATCAGAAACGAGCCCGCGCTCTGCCCGCCGGTCAGAACCGGCGAGCGGATCGCCGGCAGGTTCTCGACACCATTGTTGCGATGGATCGCGACGCCCGGCAGCCGGTTCAGCGCTTCAGACGGCGCCTGAGGGCCAATCTGTTCGATCTGCGCGCCATCGAGACTTGCGGTATTCGACGATTGATCACGCCGCTCCGCCGTCACGACGATGCCTTGGGTATCCGCCCAAGCCGCAGCCTCGAACACGAAAACCAAACTCAGCGCACAAGGAATAGGCGAAAAAACTGTCCACGCCGATTTCCGCGACACGCTCGTCTCCAGGCAGCGAAAGCGACCACTACAGCGGCTGTCTTAGCCGCTTATTGCGGCACCCGAACGGTGCTTACCAGAAATAGTTCGGCCGCCCCGGTGTCCCGAGGCGGCCTAATTTCAGCTTTTCGCCTTGTTTTTCTTCTTTGTTCTGGGCGTCTCCTCCCCGAAACGCTCCGACGCGGTGCGACGTTTGCGCACACTTTCGTCCCGCCTACAAAGCGGGCGTCCGCACATAATGTCAAGCAACTTTCGCCATGCTATCGCCGCGATCTGCAGAATTTTATTTTATGTCGCGACCCAAATTGAGGTCTCCACTGAAATAATCACCCGTTTACGTGTAGCGATTACTTCGTTTCTTTGCTCACGACTGGCTGCGTAGACTGATCTCAAACGCCCGGATCAACATATTGGGCTGCTCGAAGACAAAATCCGCCTCAAAAACTCCGATTGAGCCGCCGATCAGCCCCTGAAGCGCGCTGCATACAGCAAAAACATTCTCGGCCGGACAGTAGAGCTCAAGAAGCGCTCCTTCTGGCGAACCGGCGAGCTTGCATCCAAGTTGAGCCGCCCGCGCGATCATCGGCTCGGCGCCCTGCGGCCCAGGCGCCAAACGCAGCAAACGCACCTCTTTGGCGCGCGACCGCGCCTGGATCACGTCGAGCAACGCTTTGAAGCTTTCTCTCGCCTCCCCGCCCCATGGCCGCACGCGGCTCACAGCGAGATTGGCTTCGCTCTTGAGAATAACGCCGTCGGAAAGAACCCGCAGGTGATTGGCCGCCAACGTCGCGCCCGTCGTCGTGATATCCACAACGGCTTCCGCAAGCCCGGACGCGGGCGCGCCTTCGGTGGCTCCCGCGCTTTCTACGAGGCGATAATCGGCGACGCCGCGCGCGTCCAAAAACCGGTGCGCCAAATTCAAATATTTCGTCGCGACGCGCAGCCGCTCCCCTGTCCGGTTGCGGTGCAGGCGGGCGACCTCGGCGAAATCGGCCATCGTGGCGACATCGAGCCAGGCGTCCGGCGCGGCGACTACGAGATCGGCGCGCCCGAAGCCGAGCTTCTTGATCAGAAAAGACGACGAAAGATCGGGATCGTTTTCACGCAACCCATCTTCACCGACGATTCCGGCATGGATCTCGCCGACCTTCAGCGCACGCGCGATTTCGCCCGCGCTGATGAGGCGGACATCAATCTCCGGCATCGCGCGGAACGAGGCTGTATAGCCACGCGCGCCGCCATCCTGCGACAGCGGCAAGCCGCAATCGCGGAAGAACTCAGCCGCCTGTTCCTGCAACCGGCCTTTCGACGGG
>JBEVOS010000003.1:0-3386 GCA_040507435.1 Caulobacterales bacterium
CGTTGACGTGGTCTTTGACCCCGTGTGCGGGCCGCTTTTTGAGCCTGCATTCCGCTCTCTCGCGTGGAACGGCCGCCACCTTGTTGTTGGTTTTGCTAGCGGAGAAATTCCCGCATTGAAAGCGAATTTGCCACTCTTAAAAGGCGCTGCGCTGATGGGTGTTGACGTTCGTCAGGCGGGTATTTTCGAGCCTGAAAAAATGCGTGCAGGCCGGGAACTGGCGATGACGTGGTTTCTGGAAGGGAAGGTTTCATCTCCGCACGGAAAAATTTTCCCCTTCGAGAAATTCAAGGACGCTCTGGAGTTTGCGCTTAGCGGCAAAGGTGCGGGCAAGACGATATTGGAGATTGCCTCGTGAACGATTCCATTCCCGCGCTGCCAGCAGCAACTGTTTTACTCGTTCGCCAACGCGCGGAAATGGAAGTCCTTATGGTTGGGCGGAATGCGACCTCGTATTTCCCATCGGCTTTGGTGTTCCCGGGAGGTATCGTAGATGAGGAAGACGGTTCAGATTACTGGGCTGAATGGGGCCATGGCGGGGATGATTTAGAAAAACGTGAGCGCGCATTTCGGGTTGCGGCGTTTCGAGAGCTTTATGAAGAGACGGGTATTTTGCTCGTTGACGATGCGCCCGCTGGCGCTGCGCCAGCGTCGCCAGCGCCTGGGGCGGATAGATTTATTGATGTTTTGCGAAAGCATCACGGGCGACTCGACCTCGCGGCGATGCATCCTTTCGCGCACTGGATTACGCCAGAGTTCGCGCCGAAACGCTTCGATACGCATTTCTTCCTTTGTGGGATTGAGACGGAAGTGGTTGCGATCAGCGATGGCGATGAGACAGTTTCAGTGGAATGGATTTCTCCGCGCAAAGCGCTTGAACTCGCGGAAACCAAGGACCGGCACATTTTGTTTCCGACGAAGATGAATCTTCGGATGCTCGCTTATTCGAATACGGTTGAGGAAGCTTTGATTGCGGTGAAGACCCGAAAGATCGTGGCGGTCACGCCACGCCTCGAAGAGCGCGCCGATGGGCGTTATCTGGTTATTCCGTCCGATGCGGGTTACGGCGTCGCGGAAGATCGCCCACCGGCGCCGCCGCCACGCAGCTAGATTTAGCTCAGATTTGCGCTGAGAACTTTGTAAATCGCGTTCGTCAGTTTCTCGATCTCATCATTTGTCGTGATGTAAGCGGGCGTTAGGTAGACAACCTTACCCATTGGCCGGATCCAGACGCCTTCCTCAACGAAACGTTGAGAAAGCGCGCCTGCGTCTGGCGCTTCTTCCAACTCAACGACGCCGATCGCGCCGCGTATGCGAACGTCCTTTACGCCTGCGAGCGCACGGCATGGGGCCAGGCCATCCGTCATTGCGGCAGCGAGACGTGGGACATCAATTTTCCATCCACCTTGCTCGATGAGGTCGAGCGACGCGTTCGCCGCAGCGCATGCGAGAGGGTTGCCCATGTAAGTCGGTCCGTGCATGAGCGCAGCGTCGGGTCGATCGCTCCAGAATGGATCGAATACGCGCGAGGAAGCGACCGCGACGGACAGCGGAAGAACACCGCCAGTTAGGGCTTTGGAAAGCGTTACGATGTCGGGAACAATGCCGGCGGCGCTCATGGCGAACAGCGATCCTGTTCGACCGAACCCAACGAAAATTTCGTCGAAGATGAGTAGGATGTCGTGCTTGTCGGCGAGCGCGCGCAAGCGTGTTAGAATCTTTGCGTCATGAAAAAGCATTCCTCCTGCGCCTTGCACGAGAGGCTCAACCATAATCGCGGCAATTTCGTCTCGACGCGTCGAAAGCAGCGCGTCCAACTGTGCGTCGCTGGTTTCGTCTCGCGGCAGATCTACAACGAATTGATCCGGTAAGACGCCAGCGAAATGTGCATGCATTCCTTCTTCGGGATCACACACCATCATGGTCGCTAGCGTATCGCCATGATAACCGCCTTTGAACGACACGAACTTACGGCGTCTCGGTTCTCCGCGATTGAGCCAGTATTGGAGCGCCATCTTCATGGCGATCTCAACCGATACCGATCCGGACTCGGCGAAGAAGCAATGGTTTAAATCGCCCGGTAGGAGAGCCGCGAGACGCGCCGCGAGCCGGTAGGCCGGTTCGTGTGCGAGGCCGCCGAACATCACATGGGGCATAGACTCGAGCTGCGCACGCATCGCTGACAGAATATGAGGGTGATTGTAGCCATGGATGGCGGTCCACCAGGATGAAACACCGTCGATAAGCTCGCGTCCGTCGCTCAAGATGAGCCGGGCGCCCAAAGTACTCGCCACGGGAATTGGCGGGGGCGCCGTCTTCATTTGGGTGTATGGCCGCCAGACGTGCCGTTGTCCTGCGGCGAGCCATTTTGGCGCATCGCTCGTCACGTTCTATAACTCCCGAAAGCTGCGCGGCTGGGCTAGTGGAGCCACTCTTCCTTGTCTAGCCCGGGTGTCCGAGGAAATTGATGTCGTTAAGTTTAAAAAAGTTTGCGGCGGATAAGCTTGCCGTATTGGAAAGCAAGAAGCTTAAGCGCACGCTTAAAGTGGATTGGCGCACAGACGGGCTTTGGATCGAACGAAGCGGCCGCAGGATGCTGTCCTTCTCTTGCAATGATTATCTCAATCTCAGCCATCATCCTAAAGTGAAAGCTGCTGCGCAGGCTGCGGTGGAGACTTATGGCGCGGGGGCGGCCGCATCGCGGCTTATCACTGGAAATCATCCACTGCTTGACGAACTCGAGAGAAAGCTTGCGGCGTTTAAAGGCGCGGAAGCTGCCTGCGTGTTCGGATCTGGCTATCTCGCCAATATCGGCATTGCGCCGACGCTGATGCGTGAAGGCGACGTCATTTTTATCGATGAGTGGGCCCATTCGTGCATGTTCTCTGGCGCCAAGCTATCCGGCGCTACCGTGTATGTATTTCGCCACAATGATGTTTCGCACTTAGCTGACCTCATCTCGATGCACCGCGCTTCTCACCAACACGCGCTTGTATTGACCGATGGGGTCTTTTCCATGGACGGCGATTTGGCGCCGCTCGATAAAATTAGCGCTCTGTGTGACGAGAACGATATTTGGCTTTTGTCGGACGATGCTCATGGTCTAGGCGTTGTTGGCGAGGGGCGCGGCGCCGCGCACGCCTTCGGCGCCATCAACGTGCCTTTGCAAATGGGCACCCTTTCAAAATCTGCTGGGTCGTATGGCGGCTATCTCTGCTCGTCGAACGAAGTGATTGATTTCATAAAGACACGCGCCCGCACGGTCGTTTATTAGAAACGGGTGACGCCTGAGATCGCATCAGCAAAGCTTGTTGAGAATGAAATAATAGCATGGGAACCGGAAGACCTGAACCAGCCCGATGCGAAGGCGCAAAGTTTTTAGGGCG
>JBEVOS010000014.1:0-3369 GCA_040507435.1 Caulobacterales bacterium
CTTGGCGGGCGAAGTGATTGTCGGCGGCGTTGGCGCTGGCTTCTACGGCATTCTCGTCTTCGCTATCCTGACGATCTTCGTCGCGGGTCTCATGGTGGGGCGCACGCCCGCCTATCTCGGCAAGAAAATCGAAGCGCGTGACGTGAAACTCGCAGTGCTCGCGATCCTTGCGTCGCCTCTTGCGATCCTGATTGGCACGGCGCTCGCGGCGAGCACGGAATGGGGCCGCGCCGGAGTACAGGATGCAGGTCCGCACGGTTTCACTGAGATGCTGTATGCTTTTGCTTCCGCGGCCGGCAATAATGGCTCAGCGTTCGGCGGGCTCACAGCGACAAGCGATTTCTACACCTACGCTCAAGCGGCGGCGATGCTGATAGGACGCTTTTTTAGTGATCGTTCCGGCGCTCGCCATCGCGGGCAGCCTTGCAGCGAAGCCCGTAACGCCAACGAGTTCGGGATCATTCCCTACTACAGGCCCGCTCTTCATTGGCCTCTTGGCCTTCATCATCGTCATCGTCGGCGCGCTCACCTTTTTCCCTGCGCTCGCGCTTGGGCCATTGGCCGAAGCCCCCGCCGGCCGCCTGTTCTGAGAACCTTCCATGTCCGAGAAAGCAAAAGCCGCTTCGCTGTTCGACAGCGCGATCCTTCGCCCCGCCGCCGTTGAGGCGTTCGGACAACTCAGCCCGCTGAAGATGTGGCGAAACCCGGTGATGTTCGCCACGGAATTGGTGGCGATCTATGTGACCATCCTGTTCGTGCGCAATCTCTTTACAGACGGCAATGAAACGGCCTTCGCAGGACAAATTGCGCTGTGGCTCTGGCTCACGGTTTGGTTCGCCGCGTTCGCTGAAGCCGTTGCAGAGGGACGTGGCAAGGCGCAGGCGGCGAGCTTGCGACGCGCGCGTTCTGAATTGATGGCGCGGCGTCTTGTCAATGGCGTGCCCCAACCGCCGACGGCGGCGAGCGATCTCAAGATCGACGAGCTTGTGGAAGTCGTCGCCGGAGAGCTCATCCCCGCCGATGGCGAAGTGACTGAAGGCGTGGCGACGGTGGACGAAAGCGCCATCACCGGCGAAAGCGCGCCAGTGATACGCGAAGCCGGCGGAGACCGTTCCGCAGTCACAGCAGGCACGCGCGTGCTCTCCGATCGTATCGTCGTTCGCGTAACGGCGGCACAAGGCTCGACGTTTCTTGACCGCATGATCGCGCTGGTCGAAGGCGCCGCGCGCCAAAAGACGCCGAACGAGATCGCGCTTTCGGTTCTGCTTGCTGGGCTATCCATTATCTTCGTTCTCGCGGTTGTCACGGTTCCGACCTTCGCGTCCTATGCAAATGGCAGCGTGAGCGTGATCGCGCTTGCAGCGTTGTTCATCGCCCTCATTCCAACAACTATTGGCGGGCTTCTCTCCGCCATCGGCATAGCCGGCATGGATCGTCTAGTGCGCTTCAATGTGCTGGCCACATCCGGTCGCGCGGTCGAGGCGGCGGGCGATGTCGATGTGCTGCTGCTCGACAAGACCGGCACGATCACGCTGGGCGACCGGCAAGCCGTCGCTTTCATCCCTGCACCTGGCACAAACGAGCGTGATCTTGCTGACGCGGCGCAACTTGCATCGCTCTCGGATGAAACACCAGAAGGCCGCTCCATTGTCGTCCTTGCCAAGGAGCGCTTCGACATGCGCGGACGTGAAATGGCGCCGACGCACGCCAAGTTCGTGCCATTCACTGCGCAAACGCGGATGAGCGGCGTCGATGTCGATGGCGTGCAAATCCGAAAGGGCGCCGTCGACTCGATTTTGCAATTCGTGTCCACGCAAAATGGTGGTTCGAACGTGCCCGCCGATGTGCGCCGCGCTGCGGAGGCGATCGCGCGCGACGGCGGCACGCCGCTTGCGGTCGCACGTAATGGCCAAGTGCTCGGCATCGTGCACCTGAAAGATGTCGTCAAAGGCGGCGTGAAAGAGCGCTTCGCCGAATTGCGCAAGATGGGCATCCGCACCGTGATGATCACGGGTGACAACGCCCTCACTGCCGCGGCCATCGCCGCGGAAGCCGGCGTCGATGATTTTCTTTCGGAGGCTAAGCCTGAAGATAAGCTTGCCCTTATTCGCAAAGAGCAAGCCGAAGGCAAGCTCGTCGCCATGTGCGGAGACGGAACCAATGATGCTCCCGCTCTGGCGCAGGCCAATGTCGGCGTCGCCATGCAGACGGGCACGCCCGCCGCGCGTGAGGCCGGCAATATGGTCGATCTCGATAGCGATCCGACGAAGCTCATCGAGATCGTTTCCATCGGCAAACAATTGCTGATGACACGCGGTTCGCTGACAACCTTTTCCATCGCCAATGACGTGGCGAAATACTTCGCCATCATCCCCGCCATGTTCGCGGTGCTCTATCCGGGGCTCGGCCTGCTCAACATTATGGGACTTTCCAGCCCGCAGAGCGCCATTCTCTCGGCGATCATCTTCAACGCCGTCATCATCCCACTGCTGATCCCGCTAGCATTGAAGGGCGTAGCTTGGCGCGCCGCGCCAGCAGGCCAACTCCTAGCGCGCAACCTTTCTATCTACGGGCTCGGCGGCCTGATCGCGCCCTTCCTCAGCATCAAAGCGATTGATGTCGCCATCTCCGCACTCAATCTGGCTTGAGGCATCTCATGTCGCACACACTTCGCCCCGCGGTCGTTCTCTTCGTCCTTTTCACCTTTTTAACCGGGGTCATTTATCCGCTCGCCACGACCGCAATCGGTCAGACTCTCTTCCAGCATGCCGCCGATGGATCGCCCATCGTTCGCGACGGTCGCGTCGTCGGCTCGGCCTTAATCGGTCAGAGCTTCACGCACGACGACTATTTCTGGGGGCGCCCATCGGCGGCGGGAACCGGTTATGATGCGCGCGCATCGAGCGGCTCCAATCTTGGGCCTACGTCCCAAGCGCTTGCTGACCGCGTGCGGGCCGAAGCGGAGCGTTACGGCGTGGCGGCACAAGACATCCCGGTGGACCTCCTGACGACTTCCGGCTCCGGCCTCGATCCGCACATTTCCCCTGCAGCTGCAATGTTGCAAGCACAGCGCGTTGCAGACGCTCGCAGCGTCCCGATTGAGACAGTGCGTCGCCTGATCGAGACACATACGGAACTGCCCGTCGCCGGCATTATTGGCGAAGCACGCGTGAACGTGCTTGAGCTCAATCTCGCGCTCGACGAGCTGGCCGCGCATGAGAGCGCTTCATGAACGATCCGGACGAACGCAGGCCCTCGCCTGACGCACTCCTGGCGCAAGCTAAGGCTGAAGCGCACGGCAAGTTGAAAATCTATCTGGGGGCCGCGCCAGGCGTCGGAAAAACCTTCGAAATGCTGTCCGACGCCCGG
>JBEVOS010000017.1:0-8385 GCA_040507435.1 Caulobacterales bacterium
CGTTGACGGGGGTAGCTCCGTTTCCCGCACCGCTCCGCCAATCATGCTCACGCATAACCAGCGTCACTCGCGCTCGCCGCGCCGTCCGATTCAAGCGGCTGTTGGATCCGTTAGCCCTCCACGATCGAACGACGCTGCAAGCATAAGCCCAGCGCGGCGCTGTTGCGTTTATCGGTGTGATTTTTTCGGAAGCGCTTGCGGCGCAAGGCGCACAGCGTGAGCGCGGCGGGGATAAACGCTATTCCGGGCGCGGCGCCGGATTGGCCGCATATTCGCCCACAGCCGTGATCCATTCACGCACATGCCAGCGCGTGACAATCCCGGCCCGGACATACGGATCATTCCGCGCGAAATTCTCCGCGACAGACGCATCCTCGCTTTGGAAGAGAAACGCGCCCATCTCTGGCGCGCCTGTCATCGCGCCGGCCAGCAAAAGCGCTCCAGAATCCTGCGCGGCGTAAGCCAGCGTCAAATGCTCCGTACGGAACGGCAAGCGCTTTTCCATAAAGTCCGGCACGTAATCGTAGATCAAAATAAAATGCTTCATGGCGCGGATGCTCTCACGTCTTCCCAACCGAAGGCGTAATCCGAAGCGCCATGCGCGCGCAAATGCGCAAGCCGCGCGGCGCCTTCTTCAAGGGCCGGCCTCACGCCCTCATCAATAAACCAAAGAGCTAAATACGGCGCGCTGGGCGGCTCAAACCAATCTTCGCGCTTATCAAGAAAGCTTTTGTGCACCGGTCCAAATACAAATGTGCGCAAATGCGCCAGGCTTTCCCACACCGATAGGTTGATCAACATTTGTGGATCGTCATCGATACGGAAATTCGTCGCCGTGCCCGCATCGTCTTCCAATATCCAAACAAAGCCAGGCATCCGCTTCGCCGCAGCATTCACGCGGTCGAGATTATCGCGAAAGCCTGCGGAACGCGGATCATCGAGAGAGTACCTTAGCCGCGCAACATTGAATTGCGCGATATGGCGCGCCGCGCTCACGCTGGCTCAAGCGTCCTGATCTGATAGATGCACTTTGCCGCGCGATAGCGTTCGATGCGCGCTTCGATTTCCGGACGAAAATGCCGGAAGAGCCCCTGAATTGGCCACGCCGCAAAATCGCCAAGCCCGCAAATCGTATGGCCTTCGACTTGGCTTGCGACTTCCAGAAGCGTGTCGATCTCGCCCTGCTCCGCGTCGCCGATCGCCATGCGCTCCATCACGCGCCACATCCAGCCCGTGCCCTCGCGGCACGGCGTGCACTGGCCGCAGCTCTCATGCATATAAAATTTCGAGAGCCGCGCCACTGCGCGTACGAGGTCGGCCGATTGATCCATCACGATAACGGACCCTGAGCCCATCGCGCTTTTGAATTCGCGCAGTGAATCATAGTCCATCAGCGCGATTTCGGCGTGCTGAGCAGGAATCATCGGCGTTGAGCCGCCGCCAGGCATCACGGCTTTCAGATTTTTCCAGCCGCCGCGCACGCCGCCCGCATGCTTTTCGAGAATATCTTTCAGCGGCACGGACATCGCTTCTTCAACATTGCACGGCCGGTTCACGTGGCCCGAAATGCTGATGACCTTCGTGCCGGCATTGCCCGCTCGCCCAATCCCAGAAAACCAATGCGCGCCTCGCCGCAGGATCGTACCTACGACGGCGATCGATTCCACATTGTTCACCGTGGTCGGGCAGCCATAGAGCCCCGACACCGCAGGATACGGCGGGCGCAAACGCGGCTGGCCTTTCTTTCCTTCCAAGCTTTCAAGCAATGCAGTCTCTTCACCGCACACATAAGCGCCGCCACCATGGCTCACATAAAGATCGAAATCCCAACCATGAACATTGTTCTTGCCGATCAGCTTGGCTTCGTAAGCTTCCTTGATCGCAGCTTCCAGTTGTTCGCGCTCCGCAACGAACTCGCCGCGCACATAGATATAAGCAGCGTGCGCCTGCATCGCGAAGGACGCGATCAAGCATCCCTCGATCAGCAAATGCGGGTCGTGACGGAGGATATCGCGATCTTTGCAAGCGCCCGGCTCGCTCTCATCGGCATTCACGACGAGATAATGCGGTTTGGCGCCAACCTCTTTGGGCATGAAGCCCCACTTCATCGCCGTGGGAACGCCCGCGCCGCCACGACCGCGAAGGCCGCTATCCTTGATTTGTTGAATGATCCAACCCCGGCCCGCTGAAATCATATCCGGCGTCGCATTCCACGCGCCGCGCCGCCTTGCGCCTTCGAGACGCCAGTCATGCACGCCGTAGAGATTGAGGAAAATCCGATCTCTATCTGCGAGCATGCCAGCCTCCCATTATTATTGGATCATTATGCCGCCGCCACCGGCGTTTTCACCTGATGCAAGCCCTTCGCGGCGCGGTAGCGATCAATGCGCTGCTCGATTTCCGGACGGAAATGGCGAATGAGCCCTTGGATCGGCCACGCGGCGGCGTCGCCGAGAGCACAGATCGTATGGCCTTCCACCTGCCCAGCGACATCCAGCAGAAGATCAATCTCTGAATGATCGGCGTCGCCGATCGCCATGCGCTCCATCACGCGCCACATCCAGCCCGTGCCTTCCCGGCATGGCGTGCACTGTCCGCAGCTCTCATGCTTGTAGAAATAAGCGAGCCGCGCGATTGCGCGGATAAGGTCGGTCGATTGATCCATCACGATCACCGCCGCCGTACCGAGGCCCGATTTCAATGCGGACAAGCTATCGAAATCCATCAGCACGGTTTCGGCTTCATGCGCCGGAATCATGCGGACGGATGAGCCGCCCGGAATAACGGCTTTGAGATTGCCCCATCCGCCGCGAATGCCGCCGCAATAGCCTTCGATCAGCTCCTTGAACGGAATGCTCATCGCCTCTTCGACATTACATGGCCGGTTCACGTGACCGGAAATGCAGAACAATTTCGTGCCGGTGTTGTTGGCGCGGCCAAAACCGGCAAACCATTTCGCGCCGCGCCGCAGGATCGTGCCCACGACCGCAATGCTCTCGACATTGTTCACCGTCGTTGGGCAGCCATAGAGGCCTGCATTTGCCGGAAATGGCGGCTTCAAACGCGGCTGGCCCTTCTTGCCTTCAAGGCTTTCAAGCAACGCTGTTTCCTCGCCGCAAATATATGCGCCGCCGCCGTGATGGATGTAGAGATCGAAATCCCAGCCATTGACGTTATTTTTGCCGATCAGTTTCGCTTCGTAGGCTTCCTTGATCGCAGCCTCCATGCGCTCACGTTCAAGCACATACTCGCCGCGAATGTAGATGTAGCAAGCGTTCGCACGCATTGAATAAGACGCAAGCAAGCAGCCTTCGATGAAGAGATGCGGGTCGTGGCGCATGATCTCGCGATCTTTGCATGTGCCCGGCTCCGACTCGTCCGCGTTCACAACGAGATAATGCGGCCGCTCCTTCACCTCTTTGGGCATGAACGTCCATTTGAGCGCAGTCGGGAAGCCCGCGCCGCCGCGCCCGCGCAGGCCGCTATCCTTGATCTGTTGAATGATCCAATCGCGCCCCGCCGCGATCATATCCGGCGTGGCGTTCCACGCGCCGCGCTTCTTCGCGCCTTCAAGACGCCAATCATGAACGCCGTAGAGATTGAGAAAAATGCGGTCCTTATCGGCAAGCATAGTCAGATCCACGGCCGCATCATCATGGCGAAACGAATAACGAAATAGAGCCCGCCGAGCCCAGGCGCGATCACCGGCACGCTGATGAACGGATGGCCGACGCCAAGCGCCATATAGCCTGCAACACCAAACATAATCGCCGCAGCTGCGAGATAAATGAAAGCTGCGCCTTTGAAACCAGCGCTCTGCTGCACGCCAGCCGCTGCCTCGAAAGGCAAGCGCTTGCGAACGTTGAGCGGCGATTCCGGAGGCTTTTCCTCTTCAGCCATCACGATTGCGCCGCCTCAGGCAAGTTCGGCAGCGTCATCTTTTCGCCGAGCGAACCGTCGTACAACGTCGGATCGTTGAGCACGTCCGGCCCGCCTTCGGGCGCCGAGTTCCTCCGGCCAATCGCGGAGCCAGGCTGTACGTCGCCGCCGGATGAAAGCGTCTCGATCAATTGCTCGAGCGCAGCCGGCGTCAAATCCTCATGATAATAATCATGGATCGCAACGACAGGCGCATTCACGCATGCGCCGACGCATTCCACCTCTTCCCATGAAAAGAGGCCATCGGCGCTGACTTCAAATTGATCGCCGAAACGGCTGCGGCAAAGATTTTTCAAATCTTCCGAGCCGCGCAGCATGCATGGCGTCGTGCCGCACACTTGCAGATGGTGTTTTCCAACGGGCTGCAAGTGGAACATCGTGTAAAAGGTCGCAACTTCGAGAACGCGTATTTGCGCCATTCCCAGCAATTCAGCCGTCGCGCGGATCGCAGGCTCGCTCACCCAGCCTTCTTGTTTTTGGATGAGCCACAAAATCGGAAGGACAGCGGAAGCTTTCCGCTCCGGCGGATATTTGCTCATCCACCAGCGCGCTTGCGCCATCGTGGCGTCGCTGAACGCGAAGCTTGCGGGTTGTTCTTTAGCGAGACGGCGAACCGACATAAGCTCTTCCTAGCGGGCGAAATCGACGCGAGAGATTTTCTCGCCGCGAAACGTGTAAATGGCGATGATCTCGAAGCGCTCGCCGCCAGGCGCGCGGACAACATCCTCATGATCGACGACCGTGTTTCCCACGGCGATGCGGTTCACCAGTATCGCCTTGTTCTGCGGAAATTGCGCAAAGGCTTTTTCGTAACGCACGCGGATCGCCGCCGCGCCATCGGATGTGATTACGCCGTTTAGGTCCGCGATGACGCAATCCTCGGTAAAATACGTCATGTATTTATCGAGATCTTGCGCGTTGTAAGCGTCGAGCTGCGCCTGGGCGATTTCAACCTGACTCATGCGGCGGCGCGCCTTCCTTCTATGACATCGAGCTTGGCGAGGTTTTTCTGGGCCTCATCAACCGTTTTGAGGAGTCCAGCCCGCCGATACGCCCGCAGATAGCGCGAAATGAACGGCGCACGCAAAAGCACGCCTCGCCGCACCAGCACGAGAAAAAGAAACGCCGGCAAAAAAGAGAGTGACGTCGAACCGGCGCTCGGCGGATTAAACCCCTCAGGCGCGAAGAGCGATAACCGCAGCGGCAACATCACGAACCCTATCAGAAGCCCGATCGTAGCCCCCTGGATGCCAGCGCCAATATGCACTTTGGCAGGTCCGTGGGCGATCTGGTGCGGTTTGAACAGGAAGAAGGACGAGATCAGGAAGGCGATCGTGATCGCCAACGCGGTCAGCCCTTCAATCCAAAACATCACCGGTCAATCTCGCCGAACACGATATCGATTGAGCCGAGCACCGCACTCACATCCGCGAGCATGTGCCCTTTGCAGAGATAATCCATCGCCGCGAGGTGCGGGAAACCAGGAGCGCGAATTTTGCACCGGTAGGGCCGGTTCGTGCCGTCCGCCACGAGATAGACGCCGAACTCGCCTTTAGGCGCTTCAACATATGCGTAAGCCTCGCCCGCCGGGACGTGGAAGCCTTCCGTGTAGAGTTTGAAGTGATGGATCAGCGCCTCCATCGAACTCTTCATCTCCGCGCGCCGCGGCGGCGAAAACTTCGATTTCTCAGGCAGCACAGGGCCCGGCGTTTTGCGCAGCAGGTCCACACATTGCAGCATGATCTTTGTGGACTCGTACATCTCTTCGACACGGCAGAGATAGCGGTCGTAGCAATCGCCGTTCTTGCCGAGCGGAATCTTGAAATCGAGTTCCGAATAAATTTCGTAAGGCTGAGAGCGGCGCAAATCCCACGCGAGCCCTGAACCGCGCGCCATCACGCCCGACATGCCCCACTTATAAACGTCGTCTTCCGAGACAATGCCGATATCGACATTGCGCTGCTTGAAGATGCGGTTATCCGTAAGGAGGCTCTCTATATCCTTCACCGCGCGCGGAAACTCGCGGCAAAACTTCTCGATGTCGTCGATCAGCGCCGGCGGTAAATCCTGGTGCACGCCGCCTGGACGGAAATAGGCCGAATGCATCCGCGAGCCCGAAGCGCGCTCGTAAAACACCATCAGCTTTTCGCGCTCTTCGAAGCCCCAGAGCGGCGGCGTCAGCGCCCCCACGTCCATCGCCTGCGTCGTGACATTCAGCAGGTGGTTCATCAACCGGCCCATCTCGGAATACAGCACGCGGATAATCGAAGCGCGGCGCGGCACTTCGATGCCAGCCAACTTTTCGATCGCGAGGCAGAACGCGTGCTCCTGATTCATCGGCGCGACGTAATCGAGCCGATCGAAATAAGGCAGCGCCTGCAAATAGGTTTTGTATTCGATCAGCTTCTCGGTACCGCGATGCAGCAAGCCGATATGCGGATCGACGCGCTCGACAACTTCGCCGTCAAGCTCAAGCACCAGGCGCAAAACGCCGTGCGCGGCTGGGTGCTGCGGTCCGAAATTGATCGTGAACGTCCGATCCTTTTCCGGCAGGTTGGATGCGTCGTCAGCCATTGTCTGTTCCAGCCTGAAACGCGGCGAGAAATTCCGCGCCGGTCATGCGCTTTGTCTTATTGGCGAATGCATAGTTGGCGGGCTGCTCGTCTACGAAAATCTCGTTCACGAACGCAAAGCGCCCCGGGTCGTCAAATGCCTGCGCCGAAATTGCAGCATGACCCTCGCCATTTTGCATGCGCCACATCAGCGTTGAACCGCACGTCTTGCAAAAGCAGCGCTCGCCCCAATCCGAAGATTTATAAACGCCGAACTGGCCCTCATCGTCGATTTTTACCGCATCGCACTCGACAACCGTGAACGCCCCGCCCGACCAGCGCCGGCACATCGAGCAATGGCACACGCCCATTTCCATGGCGGCCGGTTGCGCGGTGAACTTCACCGCGCCGCACAAACATTGGCCCGAGAGATAGCCCTCTATCTTGGGGGAGCTTTTTTCGACCATCAGTTATGCGCCTCCGCTGCAGACATCGCCTCAGCGCTCCCCCAAAGCATCAGGTAGTCGGTACGGCGTTGTTGCCCTGCGCAAATATCACGGGAGAATACCTGGCTGTAATAGAGCGTGCCTTCAGCGTTTTGCGTATGCGATTGCTGAACCAAATCACGCGCGCGATGCAGCGCGGCTTCGCGTTGAGCCGTATCAGCTAAAATTCCGGTCATCACACGTGTCCATGCGCCCACTAACGCGCTAGCGGCTTGCTGATTGGCGGGATTTTCTCGCACCAAGTATTCCGCGATGGCTACACATGTAGCTGCGCCACTCAAACCTTCCTGGGTGCGTAAAGCAGGCGTGCTATGGCTCTCCAAATAGCCATACTGCAAGTCAGAGCTTCGACATGCAGCAACCATCCCCTGCGCCGCAATCAAAGGCAATCTGGGATTATCTACACTAACATCGCGAAACGAACTCTCCGCTCCAACTAACGCTGCCGTGCGCTGCTCAACGGTTGCCGGAATAGAGCGCAGGATCGCATCCCAGGTAAAAATATAGCGGTGAATGTCGCCCGTTTCGTCTCCGGCCGCGCTTACGGAGCGTCCGGCTTGAACACACATTGCCGCAGCATTGAGAGGCGAGGCATCTTGCTCGCTCGCAAAGCTGGGCACGCGCGCAAATGCCAAAAAGCTCACTGCGAAGAAACCAAGGAAGATAAACGGGGAGCATATTACGTTCATACCTACCCCGTCGTATCCGGCTTCGCGGCCTTTTCGTCACCCGCAAGTTCGTTCTGAATGCCTTCCCACGGAGAGAGAAAGTCGAAATTGCGATAGGCCTGCGCCAGCTTCACCGGCTCATAGACGACGCGCCCCTGCTCGGCGTCATAGCGAACTTCGACATGGCCCGAGAGCGGGAAATCCTTGCGGAGCGGATAGCCTTGAAAACCGTAATCCGTCAGCAAACGCCGCAAATCGGGATGGCCGGAGAACAATATCCCGTACATGTCAAATGCTTCGCGCTCAAACCAATCCGCGCATGGATGAATAGTGGCGATAGAAGGCACTGCCGTGCGCTCGTCCGTCTCCACTTTGATACGAATGCGCTGGTTCAGCCGCATCGAAAGGAGATGATAAACGACGTCAAATCTCTTGGCGCGCTCCGGATGATCGACGCCGCAAATATCTATGAGCGACATGAACAGGCAGCGTGGATCATCACGCAGGAATGTAATCACCCCGCCGATTTGGTCGGCATGCGCGTAGATGCTCAACTCGCCATAACGAACTTCTGTGCGATAGACCGGCCCGGCCATGGATGCGCCGATATGAGCGCCCAATTCTTCTAGCGCAGCGCTCATCGCTCGATCGTTCCTTCGCGCCGGATTTTACGCTGTAGCTGAAGAATTCCGTACACAAGCGCTTCCGCAGTCGGCGGAC
>JBEVOS010000029.1:0-4948 GCA_040507435.1 Caulobacterales bacterium
GCGCTTATCGAGCAAGCGGGCGTTGAAGCGCTGCCGCTTGGGCCGGGTGTGGAAGCAAGTTGCGCCCGCCTTAACATCTCGAAACAGAGTTTCGTTTCTGAAGTCGCAAAGGATGGCGCCTTCTATTTCAAGAATGCGGTTCTTCCGTTCCTTGAAGCGACAACGGAAGTTTTGTGGCGCGCGAGCCAGGATGCCGACGTCATCATAACATCAACGCTTGGGGTTAGCGGCCGCATTGTCGCTGAAGCGCGCAACCTGCCGCATGTTTACGTAAAGCTTCAGCCTGGTCTTGTTTATTCGCCCTACGATCCGCCCGTTATGAAGGAGTTTCCGTCGTTTCGGCCGTTGCCTCAGACGGAGGACGATGTCGCCTTCAACAAGCGTGAGATTGCGATGATGCATGCAGCGCGCGCGTCGTCTATGGCGTCGATTCTGAATGGCGTGCGCGCTGGGTATGGACTCGCGCCAATCGACGCTGATCCCATCAACCAAATACCGAGCGCAGACCGCCTCGCTCTAGGTTTGTTTTCGAATCTTCTCGCGCCGATCGGCTGCGAGAATGACGTATTTCATGTTGTTGGCCCGTCACTTTACGACAAGGCGGAGGTGTTTGCGGGGGATGAAAAACAGAAGTTGTTGGGCTTTCTCGATGCGGGTGCGCCGCCAATCGTTTTTACGCTCGGAAGTTTGGTTTCGAACCTCTCATCATCATTTCATACAGAGAGTTTTGAGGCGGCAAGCAAACTCGAAAAGCGTATGATCTTTCTCACGGGCGGGGCGGCTCTCGATATTCCTTCGCGCGATGATGTGCTGGTTCTGGACTATGCGCCTTATTCAATGCTTTTGCCGGCTGCTGAATCGATCGTGCATCACGGCGGTGTAGGGACAGCTCAGCAAGCGTTGGCGTCCGCTTGCCCGCAAGTTATCGTTCCGCACCTTGGCGATCAGCATGACAACGCCGCGCGCGTCGCGCGTCTTGGCGCAGGCGTCGTCATTCGTCCTGAAGACTACAATGCTGGCTCTGCGTGTGACGCACTACGGCATATTCGAGATACTCGTCCCAAAGCTTCTTTAGCGGCAATTCACATAAAATCGGAACAAAGCAGGCAAAAAATTTCGGCGCTCATCGCTCGCCTTCTCGATACGGCAAGTCCTCAACGGCGACGCGCGTGATGGAGGGCTGTTGATGCAAGATCCGTCCTCCATCGCGCAACTCGTTTCAATGTCATCGGATAGATTTGGTTCGGATGACTGTATTATCGACGGCGCGCTCTGCCTCTCATTTGCAGAGGTGAACGTTATTGCGAAGCGTGTTGCGTTTCGTCTTGCGTTATCAGGTGTTGGAAAGGGTGATCACGTCGCGATTCTTGCCGGCAATCGCGCGGAATGGGTGTTGAGTTTTCTAGCGCTCGCGAAATTAGGCGCAGTCGCCATTCCGCTAAGCACCATGTCAAAGCCTCCGGAGTTGCGACGCCTGTTAGCGCATACGGATGTGAGCGCGATCATTCTTACGAACTCTTATGCGACCGTAAATTTGGCGCAGCTGATGACTGCGACACTTCCAGAACTGCAAGAGAAACCAGGCCGATTTTTCGCTTCACTTCCGCATCTGCGGCAGTTTTTTGTCTGGGGCGACAATGCTTCAGCTCCATGGGCGACGTCACTGTCAGTGAAAGGTTCGGACGCAATTCAGCCGCAGGATGACTTTTTTAGAGACCTTGAGGCGTCGATGACGTTCGCAGATGACGCGGTCATCATTTGCACATCCGGGACGACGTCTGATCCAAAGGCGGTGATTCATACGAATGGCTCATGTCTGCGTTCATCGCTTGCAGTGACGCCGTGTACGGGGCTTGCCCGAGGCGATCGCACACTCGCGTTACTGCCATTCTTCTGGGTCGGCGGTTTATCGCTTCATGTGATGGGGGCGCTTCATGCCGGCGCAGCGCTCGTATGCGCCTCATCGCCTGCGCATGTAGATATTCTGGCAGCGATGCGCGCCGGCGGCGTCAATCACGTTGTTGGATCGCCGATGCAGATCGAGGATCTCAAGCGCGACGCCGGCGATGACGCATGTGAGTTCCGCTCTCTAAAAGGTTGGTGGACGCCAGGCGGGCTTACCCCCGATGGCGGCGTCGTGCCTGCGGATCGCCGTCAAGGCGCCGTCGGAATGACGGAGGTTTTCGGACTCCACCACTCGGCGCCAAACGGCTTTGCAATTCCGCACGGAAAACAGGGCGCGCACGGCGTCGCCATCGGCGGCGTTGAGGCGCGTGTCGTTGATATGGAGAGCGGAATCATCTGCCAGCAAGGCGAAGTCGGAGAATTACATTTGCGGGGCGCAACTTTGATGCGCGGCTACTACAAACGAGAACGGCATTTCACATTTGACGAGGATGGATATTTCCATACGGGAGATTCCGTCGCGATCGATGGTGACGGATACTTGTATTTTTATGGCAGAACGTCTGAGCTTATAAAAACGTCTGGCGCCAACGTTTCTCCTGCTGAAGTCGAGCGCGAGCTCTATGGTTTTCCGGGCGTTTCCGACGCCGCTGTCTTTGGCGTTGCCGATGAGGTTCGCGGTGAAACAGTTGTCGCCGTTATCGTAACCGTCGAGCCCATAGATGCCATTTTGTTGCGGCAGCATCTCCTTGAGCGTCTATCAAACTATAAAGTCCCGCGACGATTTTTTGCCGTTGACGGCGCCTCCGTACAAAGGACGGCGACGGGAAAAATCATCAAGCACACACTCAAAGACATGCTGGAGCGTTCTGGCGTGTTACGCGAACCGCATGATCGGTCCGCGCCGATCATCGAGACAATTGCATCTGAAAAGATAGGCAGTTCCTATGAAGCCTAGCGCCGCAATCTTCATCAATCCGCCGACCGCTCTGCAGGCGAAGCTGTACAGTGAAAATCAAGATGCCTTGCTGAGGCATATTCGCGACGATGGCGACAACATCGAGATGTTGCCGGAAGTTGCGCACGTATCACGCGCTACTTTTGGCGTCGATCTTGAAGCAGAAATTGCGTCGCCATCGCTGATCAGGCGCGACGCCGATGGATTTCAAGCGCGTATGTTCGAGATCATGCTTCAAGCGGTCGAGGTTGAGATCATCGCGCTCGCATTCGATGTTAAGTGCGTTGCGGGATATTCGGGCGGATTTCTCGCAGCCGCGATCGCGTCCGGCGGCGTTTCTGTCGCGCAGCTCGTCGGCCACATAATGCCCGTCATCGGGCGTGATCGCAGCGCAGGCATTGAGGCGTGGCGCGGCGGAGCGCGCCGGTCCGCGCTGTTGTGCAATATGAACAACGACGGGTTTTACAATTTCATTCGCGATCTGGCGCTTGATGGGTATCGCGGTGAGGTCAAGCTTAAGGATAACCGGCCGCCTTACGCTGCTGTTGTCGTTGCGGACGGTGAAGTTCTCCCGCGGTTCGCAGAGGATGTTTTCGCCGAGTATCCAGAAGCGCGTGCGCAATCACAGCACATCCGTAAAGATGATGGATCTCATGTCGACCAATGGGGCCTTGATGAGGTCGTTGTTGGTCTTCGCGCGCTCCGCGCAAACACAATTACATGCACGCTGGTAGATTCCTGGGGCGGGTGCATAAAGACAGGGGACGAAAGGCGGCTTCCTGGAACAATTTTCCACGGATTGTTCAGCCCGTTGAACACCGCAAGCGTATGGGCCGCGCTCGCACAGGCGAATGCGCCGGTGGTTGCGATCGGTCCAGATTTCTACACGCAGTACTGTCTTCACGGCGTCGCCGATCAGCAGCGGCCTGCAGCGGTTCATAGCGCAAACGTGTTTTTTTCGCGCGGCGCTCTATCGCCGGCCACCTTGATTCCGCTTGCCCCCGATGGCGCATTTAACGGCGGATTTTCCGGAAGAGCGAAGGCGCCGGAAGTGCGTAACATGAACTTGAAGCTCGCTTGAAAGGTATGGCCGTGATTGCCTTCTGGCTCAGTGGTGACGTTATAATGCGGCATTCACTGCACTGGTCAGCCTATGAAGAAGCTTATCTACTCGCTCCGATATCGCGACGGCCGGTGGAGCATTCTGCTGCGCGACAAAACAAGGTTGTTTGAGTTTGACGATCGCGCCGATGCGCTGCGCCGTCTTGATGAGGTGGTCGCCGTTGGTTCTCGCGGCGACGACATCGAGGTTCAGATTTACGATGAACGAGACACTTTGATTTCGCGTCAAAGCTCCGAAGATTACGAGATATAGCGATACGGTAAGAGATGGCGCACCCCTTAAATGTGTATCGAACGTTATGCTACAAATTCGAAGGCTTTGGTGAGTAATGTTAAGAGCGTAATGTCCGCTTTACTCGCTTCTTAATGGCAAACTGGAACTAAAATGCCACGCATGCTGTGCGTTTAACCGCAACAAACACAATACTCGTTGACGGAAATTGGCTAACGGTTTTAGTTGGTCGCGAACCGCGTAAGTTGCACAAAATTCAGAAAGCAACGGCGTTCGGTTGAGGAGGAGGAAGAGGGCGCGTTAAGCGCACGCTTTGTCTTGATCAATTAAATTTACTTCGCGTTCGCGTTCGCGTTTGTGGTTCGCGCACGCGGCATATGATCGTGCATCCAGCTGCTAGAAGCAGTTTCAAATTGTACGGCCCAGGGGAGGGAGTCGCATGAAGTTCAAGTTGAATTTGTTGACCGGTGCTGTTGCGTTGGCGGCCTTGTCGACCGGCGCGGGCGTCGCGCTGGCACAAGATGCGCCGCAAGCGTCGTCTGGCATGGATGACATCGTCGTTACCGCCCGTAAGCGTGAAGAAAGCCTGCAGAGCATTCCGGTCGCCATTTCAGCGTTTTCGGGGGAGTCTTTGGAAGAGCGCGGCGTCGATAACGCCGCCGACCTCGGGAACATCGTGCCGTCACTGAGCACGGCGTCGAACAACCAGTCTTCTTCCAGCGGTGTTTCGT
>JBEVOS010000061.1:0-4826 GCA_040507435.1 Caulobacterales bacterium
GAGTACGTGCCATGGTTCGAGCGCGTGGCGCAGCGTGAGTTTGACGCCTGACCTTTCGACCGATCCGTAGATCGGAAAACGAAACTCTTTTTGCGCTTCGAACCACGCCGGATCGAGATTGTAGCCTGCGCGGTTTAGATCGTTGAGCACTTCAAGAAAATCCGCCCAGACATAGTGCGACAGCATAAATTTATCTGCGAGCGCTGTTCCCCAACGCACGAGCTTTCCGTCGAGCGGATTACGCCAAAACCATGAAATCAGCGCGCGCAGAAGTACTTGCTGCGCCAAACTCATGCGCGCATCCGGCGGCATTTCAAACGAGCGAAATTCGACGAGCCCTAAGCGTCCTGTCGGCCCATCGGGAGAAAACAATTTGTCGATGCAGACTTCAGTGCGATGCGTGTTGCCGGTTACGTCGACAAGCAGGTTGCGAAATAGGCGATCAACCAGCCAAGGCGCTGGCGGTTCGCCATCGCCTGGTTTTTTTACCGATGCGAGTGCGATTTCCAATTCATAGAGAGAATCGTGGCGTGCTTCATCGATGCGCGGCGCTTGGCTTGTCGGCCCAATGAACAAGCCAGAGAATAGATAGGATAGCGATGGGTGACGCTGCCAATAAAGCAGGATGCTTTTCAAAAGATCTGGCCGGCGCAGAAACGGGGAATCATTTGGCGACATGGCGCCGACGACAACGTGGTTGCCGCCGCCCGTGCCCGTGTGGCGCCCATCGATCATGAATTTATCGGCGCCGAGGCGCGTTTGCCGCGCATCTTCGTAAAGCGCAGTTGTCGTCTCGACGCATTCTTCCCAGGAGGAAGCGGGCTGGATGTTGACTTCGATCACGCCGGGATCCGGTGTGACTCGCAAAACATCGAGGCGATTGTCCCATGGCGGAGGATAGCCTTCGATAAACACGGGAAGGCCCTGTTTTTCGGCGGCTGCTTCAACCACGGCGAGAAGTTCAAGATAATGTTCAAGCCGTTCCACAGGCGGCATGAACACACATAGTTTTCCGTCCCGCGGCTCGATCGCCAATGCGGTTCGCACCGCGCCGGCGATGATCTCTTGTTCGACAACATCTTGGCGCAAAGTTTCTGGCCCGCGCGTCTCGGCGATCTGCACAGGCGGTTCAGGCAGAGGCGGCCTATCTTCACTTGGATCAGCCGGAACAACGTGCGGGTAGGATTGTGGCGGCACCCATGGCAGCGATGAGAGGGGCAGGCGGTGGCCGATCGGGCTATCGCCCGGCGCAAGGAATAGTTTTTCCCGCCGCAATTTCCAGGCTTCGCTCCGCCACGCGGCGGGACGCGCTTTCGCGTTCCAATACTGAATCGGAAGAATGAAACCTGACGGATGATCGAGTCCGCGTGTAAACACGCGTGCGATGCGCGCGCGCGCTTCGGCGTCGGCAAGCTTTGATTCTCCAGGCGTGACGTTCACCGGCAAATCGGCTTCCTTCATGATCCAGTGCGCGGGATCTTCATATGCAGGCAGCACGAAGTTGGCGCCAACGCCGGCGCGTTCTGCGACTTCGCTGGCAAATTGCGCAGCTTCTTCAATGCCGACATCTTTTTGCGCGCCGTGCGCGATGAGATCCGGATTGCGCCAGATGGCTTTGCCGTCCTTGCGCCAATAGAGAGAGTACGTCCATCGCGGCAGGCTTTCGCCGGGATACCATTTGCCTTGGCCGTAATGAAGAAAACCGCCAGGCGCGACGCGATCGCGGATGCGCCGGATCAATTTATCCGCAAGGGCCGCTTTCGTTGGGCCGACGGCATCTGAATTCCATTCCGCAGCTTCAAAATCGTCAATCGACACAAAGGTCGGTTCGCCGCCCATTGTGAGGCGCACATCTTGTGCTTTGAGATCGACGTCGATGCGCTTGCCCAGTGTGTCCAGCTCTCGCCAGGCGTCTTCGGAAAATGGCTTTGTTATGCGCGGCGCTTCCTGAATGCGCGTTACGTGCATCTCGAAGCCAAACTCGACATTTGCAGGTTCGGCTAGGCCGGTGATTGGCGCTGCGGATCGAAAATGCGGTGTCGCTGCAAGCGGAATGTGGCCTTCGCCCGTGAACAAGCCGGATGTCGGGTCAAGCCCAATCCAGCCGGCGCCTGGCACATATACTTCGGTCCAAGCGTGGAGATCGGTGAAGTCTTCTTCCGCGCCCGACGGGCCGTCGAGTGATTTCAGGTCCGGCTTTAATTGAATAAGGTAGCCAGAGACAAATCGCGCTGCGAGACCAAGCCGCCGCAATATTTGAACGAGAAGCCAAGCTGAATCGCGGCACGATCCTTCTTTTTTTGCGAGCGTTTCATCGGGCGTGTAGACGCCGGGCTCCATGCGAATGAGATATTTGATTTCGTTCTGCAGACGCTGATTGATGTCGACGAGGAAATTGACGAGCGGCGTGGCTTCGCGAGAGATTTTCTTAACGTAGGCCGTCAGCTTCGGGCCTGTGTCTTCGAGTTCGAGATAGGGCGCCAACTCCTTTGCGAGGTTTTCTTCGTAAGTGAACGGGAATTTCTCAGCGTATTCTTCAGTGAAGAAATCGAACGGGTTGTGGACGACGTGCTCGATCGCGAGATCGACTTCGATGCTGAGCTGATCGGTTTTTTCGGGAAATACAAAACGGGCGAGCCAATTGCCGAAAGCATCCTGCTGCCAGTTCACGAAATGGTCGGCCGGCGATACTTTCAGCGAATAGGACAGGATGGGCGTCTTCGCATGCGGCGCCGGGCGCAGCCTTAGGATTTGCGGCCCAAGGCTGATCTTCCGGTCATATTTGTAGGATGTACGATGATAGAGCGCGGCGCGGATCGCCATTCTTGGATTCCTTTGATGAGTTTGCAGCTTAGCCTGTTCTGAGCGCGTGCTGAATGCGGCAGGGAGGCTCGCGCCCGCCGGAGCGGCGATGCCTAGCGGCGCGGCGCCAAAGCCAGCTTCACGCCGCGTCGCTGGGCGCCTTCATGTAGAAGGCGCCGGTGCTTGCCACCGCGCCTCAAGGTTCATACATGCGTCGCGCGGGGATGGCGATGGACTCCATTATATCGATATCGAACCTAACGAAGACTTATGCGACTGGTTTCAATGCGCTTAAGAGCGTCAATCTCGACATTCGGCGCGGTGAAATTTTCGCATTGCTTGGGCCCAATGGCGCGGGGAAATCGACGCTCATTGGCGTGATTTGCGGGCTTGTGAATCCCACGGGCGGTGAAGTGCGCGTTGATGGGCATGACGTCGTGAAGGATTTTCGCGCGGCGCGGCGCAAAATCGGCCTGGTTCCACAAGAACTGACGACGGATGCATTCGAAACGGTTTGGGCGACGGTTACGTTCAGCCGGGGGTTGTTTGGCAAACCGGCGAACCCTGCGCTGATCGAAAAAGTGCTCCGGCAACTATCTCTGTGGGATAAGAAGGACGACAAGATCATGACGCTGTCCGGCGGCATGAAGCGGCGTGTTCTCATTGCAAAAGCTCTGTCGCATGAACCCGAGATATTGTTTCTCGATGAGCCGACGGCTGGCGTCGACGTGGTGCTGCGGCAGGATATGTGGAATGTGGTTCGCGAGCTCCGACAGAGCGGCGTGACGATCGTTCTCACCACACACTACATCGAAGAAGCCGAGGAAATGGCGGATCGTGTCGGCGTGATCAGCAAAGGCGAAATCATCCTTGTCGAAGAGAAGCGTGCGTTGATGGATAAGCTCGGACGCAAACAGCTGACGCTTTCTCTGCAAGATAAGTTGGATGATATTCCCTCGGCGCTGTCGGCTTACAATCTTGAGATTGGAAGCGGCGGCTACGAACTGACGTACACTTTCGACTCGGATGGCGAGCGCACGCGGATCACGGCATTGCTCAAGTCGCTCGGCGAGCTTGGCATCGTTTTTAAAGATTTGCACACAAGCCAAAGTTCGCTGGAGCAAATTTTCGTCGATCTTGTAAGGAATGCGCCATGAATACGCACGCAATTCGTGCAGTCTATCAGTTCGAGATGGCGCGGACATTCCGGACAATCGTTCAAAGTATCGTTTCGCCGGTTTTGACAACGTCGCTTTATTTCATCGTATTCGGTTCGGCGATCGGTTCGCGCATGAATGAGATCGATGGCGTTTCATACGGCGCTTACATCGTGCCCGGTCTCATCATGCTTTCCGTCCTTACGGAGAGCATCTCGAACGGCTCTTTCGGCATCTACATGCCTAAATGGTCGGGCACGATTTACGAACTTTTGTCGGCGCCCGTCTCGGCAACGGAAATCATCCTTGGATATGTGGGCGCTGCGGCGACAAAGTCTGTCATCATCGGGCTCGTTATTTTGACGACGGCAGGGTTCTTTGTGCCTTTGCAGGTTCTTCATCCAGTCGAGATGCTCGGTTTTCTCGTTCTCACATCCGTTACGTTTTCGATGTTTGGGTTCGTACTTGGGCTTTGGGCGGAGAGCTTCGAGCAACTTAGCTTTGTGCCTATGATGATCGTGACGCCGCTTACCTTTTTGGGCGGGAGTTTCTATTCGATCGACATGCTGCCGGAGTTTTGGCGATCGCTGACGCTGTTCAATCCGGTGGTTTATCTGATCAACGGATTTCGCTGGAGCTTTTATGGCATCGCCGATGTCAGCGTCGCCTTCAGCCTGCTGATGACTTTTCTGTTTCTCGCGCTGTGCACAGCGGTGGTTTGGTATGTTTTCCGCACAGGATATAAGATCAAAGCATAGCGCGGCGGAGGCCGGGCCCCCGCCGCTTAAGTTTTCTATAGCTTGATGCGCAGCAAATATTAGAGCATTTAGTCAGCGGTTGTGATTATACCCGAGGAATCTGAGTATG
>JBEVOS010000051.1:0-3353 GCA_040507435.1 Caulobacterales bacterium
ATTTTCGTATGGGACGACAACGGCACTGATGCCGCGCACATGGCGTACTTTAAAAAAGTCGAAGCGCCGATGCCTGAAACGCCGGATTTGCGGGACGTGACATTTCCTGGCGGCGGTTATCACCTCAAGATGATCAAGCCGCTGATGGATTATCATATTACCTATCAAGACCCAGAACGGAAATTCGCGCTGGATTTCGAACATCGTAGCGTTCATCCCCCGCATCGGTTCAAACCGGGCGAGGCGCCGATGATGTTCAATCCGCACCTTGATCAGCTAGGCAAAATCGTTGGCACGATGGTGCTGAACGGGGAGAAGATCGAGCTGAATACCATCGGCGTTCGTGACCGCACGTGGGGGCCCCGCGGCGGTCCGCATTCTTCAAGCCAAAAGCCGGCTTATGCTCAAGGCAATGAGACACGCGTTCTTCATAAAGGCGGACCTGTTTGGCGGGAAATCGAGCGTGAGCGCGGGCGTGGCCGCATCCAATATATCTTCGGGCACGATCTTGAAGCGCGGCACGGATTCCTCGGATTTGTGCGTCCGCAGGATGGCGATGCGACGGGTTGGTCGCCTATGAATGTCGGCTGGGTCGTGAAGGACGGCGTATTCAGCCGCCTCGATAAAACGAAGTCGCGCATGCGCAATTTCCGTGATCCTAAGACGGGATGGAGCGCTCATATGCAGGTGGAGCTTCACGACGATTTAGGGCGTTCAATGACGTCGGAAGGCTTTGCGGTGAGTCGCATGAGCGAAAGCGGATATGGCACGAACTCGCTTATGCGCTGGGAGTTCGACGGTAAGATTGGATGGGGCGAGGACCAAGACGTTTGGCGCGAAGATCACTTCAAGCGCATGCTGCAGGCGTTGCGGGCGACCCGCTAGAAAAAGCTGCTGTACTTTAACGGACTCAGGCCGCTGCGCTTCACAGTGTGGCGGCCAATTCTTTTCAAGCGTCCGGTTCAAATACGGGAACAAAATTTTTACCGTGCTGCTCGAAGTGCACGCGAACCTTCATGCCAATATGCACCGCATCCGGCGCGCAGCTCACGATATTCGTGATAAGCCGTAAATCGGATTGCTCATTCAGCTCGACGATCGCGATGATTCAGTTTTCGGGCATTGTGGGGCTAAACCGATGCCCATTCACCGTGACGGGCCGCACGAAAGGGCTTGCATTCCTGCCGTTTGTTGGCGGTGTCGGCTTTTGGCTCAGCAACTCGTGAGCGCGCGCGGGCAAGCACGAGCCGTCATTCTTATTGGACGCTCAGTTCAAACGCATGGGCATCGAGGGGACGGTGGAAGAGGAAGCCTTGTCCGGAGGGGCAGTTCATCATCTGGAACGTTTTGCTTTCGAGGTCGGACGACACGCCCTCGCAGCCGGCCTTGCGGATGGTGAATTCTGTGGTCATGCCCGATATGAACGGCGCACAGCTTGCGTCGCACCTGGTAGCGCGCGGATTCGCGATGTCTTGTGACGTACTGTGGTCCTTGCAAGCAGACCCGACAAAGTGTTGTTGGCTTGAGTGGGCACTTTACTGACTATGCGTCGTGTTGAGCTGCGGGAAATGGGCGTGCACTAGCAACAAACCCAGTTCGTCCGCGAGCGCGCTCAGCTTGCGGGTTTTACGCCGTTGCCCGATCGGCCGACGAGACGCTCAAGTTGCGACTGTGCGCGCGTGAGCTCTGCTTGCAACGAGACGATGCTGTCCTGCAGTTCAGCGTTGCGGAGCTTCAGATAGGCGTTCTCGCGTTTTAGGTCTTCCTCGGACATGGAATGCTCCCTGCAGCGTCAACGTTGGAATTCCTCTGGGACGCTGCCAATAACCAGTAGGACAGTCGGCTCTTCGTCGTAGTCTCCCAATTCCGCATCGGCCGACACGCAGAACGCCACCGCGCCCGCTTTCGATTCGCTCTGGCGCTCAGCCGCGCGGCGCGCAGCTTCTTCACTTTTCCAGCGGCTTACTGGTTCAGCCTTAAGGCGGTCACCCTTGGCGAAAAAGCACTGAACGAAAAACGCTGTCTCGCGCGCCAATGAAAACCTTCTTCATCACATTTTGATGTGACCAATTTAGAGCCAAGGGCAATGTCCACCGATGCACGGTGAAGGGTAATCCCTTAGAGGCGAGTTGTTCACGCGGGTGGTTCAGCGGCGAGGCGTTTGCGGAGCGCTGCTGCCTCAAAAACTTCGCCGGTGGACTTGTCTCTGATGCGCACAAGCCTCATCCCGCGTTTGACGAGCTCGCCCGCCCATTGGAGGGCGTCGACGGCGTTTTCAAACTGCGCGCTTGGATGATGACGATGGCCCGCGCCTGGAAAAGAATTCACGATGTAGGTCACGATGGGTCTCCTGCGGTGTTGGGGTCAAACCATGGCCGTTAGAGCTGCTTCGGCCATGGCTCGCTCGTGCGTCTCGCCGCCACCCTTGATGCGATAGACCGGCGCATAGGTCGTCGCCGAAGAATGTATCATCGCGCCATACCTCGCCGCACCCCGCGCCAAGACTCGATGCGAAATACGGTCCGGTAGCTCAAGCGCGTATCAGGACGGGGTCTGCGTCCAATTTCCACGCATTGATTGAACGGCGCATGGATAGATTAAGCGCGCCATCATCCGCGAGCGTGTGCTTGTCGTCGAAGGCGGTTGCGACGACGCCGTGCACCAGAAAGTACGCCTCGTTTGCGTCTCCTACACCGGCTAAAGCATCCGCTTGCAGCTGCGGACCATGGGCGAGAATGTCGAAGAGTCGTTGTTTCATTCAGCAAACTAGCACGCCGGTTCATGGAATACTGGATAAATCGACCTGACTTCCTGCTTTTCTTTATTAAGTAAGAGAAGAACGCGGGTCGTGGCTTGTTTTATTACGGATCGACACCAAGTAAGCATTCACCGCCGTCAGGTTCCGGCGCATCTCCCACAAGGAAGCGACGTATGAAATTTGCCGGCGGAACTGCGCGCCAACATGCTGCGCCTGGGCGTCCTCAGATCGTCGAGAAAACCCTCAAATACAGCGCTGCACAGGAGCCACTTTTGCGCAGGTTGGCAAGCGCGCTTGTGCTGCACTGGGATTCCATCCCCGATGAAGTCCAGGATGTCCTGATTGACCAGGCGGTGCTGGTTGAAGACGCTGCGCCGAATACGCCGAACAGCGCGGATTTCGAGAGCTTTCTTCGCCGTGTGAGGGCCACGTCCTTACGCCCGCCGGTAAAAGAACCGCTGTGAAAGAATCCATCTTTGCACGCTGGTTCGTGCCGCCGTACGTCGTCCCCCGTTTTTATTCTGCTCGCCGTTGCGATTTCCTTCATCGTTAGAAACGCTCGAACTAATGTTGCCGCGTGAGCGAGAGGTGAGGC
>JBEVOS010000071.1:0-11979 GCA_040507435.1 Caulobacterales bacterium
CTGATGGCGCGCGCGCGCCAATCACCAGCGCGATGAATTATCGGCAGTTGACCACGGCTGAAGCATCACTCGCGACGCCAGGGACCTATCGCATCACAACCGGGCAACGCGCGGGACGCACGGCCCGCCAAGCTCTCGTAGGCGGCGTTTGGCGCCCCGTGCGCGCTGCTCCAGCAGCGCCGCCCGCCGGCGCAACGCCTTCGCCTGCCCAGCTGCAACCGCCGATGCGGCAAGCGCCGCGCGCGCAAGAGGGCGAGGAAGATGCCGGGCCAATTCTTGAATCCGAATTGCCGCGCCGCGCACGCATCGTCGAAACGACAAACGTGCTCATCGCGGAGACCTATGTTTCGCGCGGCGCGCCCACACAGGGCGCTCTTGCCCCAACGGGACAAGGCTTTGAATTGCGTCCGGTCACGCACCCCAACGCGATCTTCGTAGATGAGGGGTTCACGTTCGAGCTTTTGAATGATGGGCGGCCAATTCCTGGCCTGCACGTGTCGGCTGTTCGGGGCGGCGATCCCTACGCTGCGCAACGCACCACGGGTGAAGCGACCACGGATCTTCAGGGGCGCGCCACGCTGACGCTCGCGCAGCCCGGCATCTATGTTCTCGAGACGCGTTACCCCGCCCGCGAGCCGGGGACCCGAGCCGCGCCAGCAGCAAAATCCTACACATATTCTCTGACCTTTGAGGTTACGCGGTAATCCTTTGCGTGGCGCGCACCCTGTGCCAGAAGACCCCGAAATATTTGGCGCAGGGAGACGCACGTGAAGACGATTCGTATTGGCGGGGCGGGCGGTTTCCTCGGCGATAGCGCGACAGCGCTCCCACAGCTCCTGGAAGGCGGCGATCTCGATTACGTCGTGCTCGATTATCTCGCAGAAGTGACGCTTTCGCTGCTCGGCCGTTCGCAAGCGAAGCGCCCCGAAGGCGGCTACGCGTCCGACTTCACGGAATGGTGCTGGAAGGACAATCTTCACGCGCTCAAAGAGAAGGGCGTGAAGCTCGTCACCAATGCGGGCGCACTCAATCCGCGCGCATGTGTTGCGCGCATGGAAGCGATCGCGAAAGAAGCGGGTCTTAGTTTCAAGATTGCGCTCGTGGAGGGTGATGATCTCCGCCCGCGTTTGAGCGAACTCGCAGACGATCGCGAAATTGATACTGGCGCGCTGTATCCAGACGCGAAATCCGTCATGAGCGCGAACGCGTATTTTGGCGCGGGCCCGATTGCTGCAGCGCTTGCCGCAGGCGCGGATATCGTGATCACGGGGCGTGTTGTGGATTCCGCGCTCGTGCTCGGTCCATTGGTGCACGAATTTGGCTGGCGCTGGGATGAGTTTGATAAGCTCTCGGCGGGTTCGCTGTGTGGCCACGTGCTTGAATGCGGCGCACAAGCGACGGGCGGCCTCTTCACCGATTGGGAAGAGGTAAAGGATTGGGCGCATATCGGCTATCCAATCGCTGAATGCGCTGAAGACGGCAGCTTCATCGTCACGAAGCCTCCGAACACAGGCGGCCTCTGCACGCCGGCGACAGTGGCAGAGCAAATCCTTTACGAAACCGGCGATCCGCAAGCTTATCTGCTGCCGGATGTGAGCTGCGATTTCACGGAAGTGAAGGTGGAAAGTGTTGGCGATCAGCGCGTGCGCGTAAGCGGCGCGAAAGGCTATGCGCCGAGCGGAAAATATAAAATTTGCACGACCTATCAGGATGGCTATCGCATCATAGCGCTCATGCCGGTCGTCGGTCGTGACGCTGCTAAGAAGGCTATACGCCAAAGTGAAGCAGTGCTTGAGCGCGTCGATGAAATGCTGCGCGCCCGCAATCTAGGGCCTTTCCGCGCCACGCGTATCGAAGCGTTGGGTTCGGAAGCGACATACGGCGCGAACGCGCGTGCAAGCGGGACGCGCGAAGTGATCGCGAAGGTCGGCGTCGAGCACGAAGATCCTGCCGCGATCTCCGTTCTGATACGTGAGTTCGACAGCCCAACGACCTCAATGTCCGTGGGATCGACCGGCTGGTTCGGCGCGCGCCCTGCGGTCTCGCCGGTCGTGCGCGTGTTTTCCACATTGGTCCCGCGCGAGAGAATTTCCGCGCGCGTCGTCATGAACGGAAAAGATGTTACGCCCCCAGCGCATGGTCCCTCGCAAGGAAAGCCGCCTGCGCCGATACCCGTTGGCGAAACGGCGAAGGCCGAAAGTAATTGGTCCGCGCGTCCGCTTATCGATCTCGCCTGGGCGCGCTCGGGCGATAAAGGGGACGCGTTCAATATAGGCGTGATCGCGCGAAAGCCGGAATATATGCCGTATATCCGCGCCGCGTTGAGCGAAGAGGCGGTAAAGGCGTTTTTCGCGCACGAGTTTGAAGGCGCGGAGCGCCCAAGCATCAAACGCTACGAATTGCCGGGCCTCGGCGCGCTCAACTTCCATTTGCGGCAAAGCCTCGGCGGCGGTCAGATGTCGACGCTGCGCCTCGATGCGCTCGCCAAAGGCAAGGCGCAGCAATTGCTGGATTTTCCTATCCCGGTCCCGCCAAATCTCATTTGACGGGCGCCCGCGCGACGTCCTTTAACGCTGGGAGAAACAGCGAGGGGACGCGGGTGACTGTATTTGCGCGTGAACAATATGAGCAGCGGCCGGATGAAACTGCGCTTGGCGATGAACGCACGCGCTATACGTGGCGCGAACTGACCGAAGCCGTGACGCGCGGCGCAAATGCGCTGCGCGCGATGAATTTACCTAGCCCTCCGCGCGTCGGCATTTACGCGTCGAATAGCGTCGAAACAGTGATCGCTTACCTTGCTGCTTTGCGCGCGGGCGTCTCAAGCGTGCCGATCAACTTTCACCTGACACCGGAGGAGGCGGCTTACATCCTCGAAGATTCCGGCGCGGGTGCGATCTTCGTGGGGCCGGAAAATGCCGTCAGCGGTCTCGCTGCTGCACATGCTGCGAAGACGCCCAATATCATTGGCTGGCGCACACGCAGCGATGGAATTGCGCCGTTCGAGGATTGGCTCGCTGGCGCGTCGCCAGCTGAGCCGCCAAGCAACATGCCGGCGTTGCCGCATTTGCATTACACGTCCGGCACGACAGGGCGGCCAAAGGGCGTCGAGACGCCCCCCAACATGTTCCCAGAAAATGTCGATGTTGCAGGCGCATTCAAATCATTCGAGCAAGATGTGAAGGCGCTCGCGCTCGATGGGCCAAGTCTTGCAGTTGCGCCGCTTTATCACACCAGTCCACTGCGCTCAGTGCGTTTGGCTGCGGGTGGCGCGCCGCTGATTACGATGGAGCGCTTCGACGCCGAAGGCGTGTTAGCGGCCGTCGAAAAATATCGCGTAAGCACGATGAACATGACGCCAACGCATTTCGTCCGCATGCTTGCGCTGCCGGATGAAACGAAAAAGAAATATGACCTATCGAGCCTGAAACGCGTGCGCCACACCGGTGCGCATTGCCCCGTGCATGTGAAGCGCGCTCTGATCGAATGGCTTGGGCCCATTGTTGTGGAAGTTTACGGCGCAACGGAATCTGGGCCCACAACGCAGATCACCTCTGAGGAATGGCTTGCTCATCCTGGCTCTGTCGGGCGCGCGATCGCGCCATTCGAAGCGCTCGTCTATTCCGAGGAAGGAAAACTGCTCAGCGCAAACGAATTCGGCGTGCTCTATTTTCGCGATAAGAATGGACGCGGCATTCGCTATCACAATGATGCGGAGAAGGGCGCACGCGCGCACATCGCGCCAGGAATCTTCACGCTCGGCGAAATGGGTTACGTCGACGAAGACGGCTACGTGTTCATCACAGATCGCATTTCCGATATGATCGTCAGCGGCGGGGTAAATATCTATCCGGCCGAAATTGAGCACGCATTGCTTGAGCATCCCGCAATCGCGGACGTCGCCGTTATCGGCATACCGAATGCGGAGATGGGCGAGGAAGTGCGCGCGCTCGTTGTGCTGGAAAAAGGCGCCGCTGCGCCCGCGCAAGCGGAGCTCGATGCGTTCTGCCGCGAGCGGCTAGCCGGATATAAGCGCCCCCGCACATACGAATTTGTCGCCGATATCGGCCGCAATCCGCTTGGCAAAATCAACAAGCGTACGCTGCGAGCGCCATATTGGCTAAGCGCTTGAAATATATGGTGGGTGTACAAGGATTCGAACCTTGGACCCGCTGATTAAGAGTCAGCTGCTCTACCAACTGAGCTATACACCCGCACCACACGGAAGGCCTTGGCGTCTACGGAGATTGGCCGGGCCTGTAAAGCGAAAGATGAAGCTTTTCCCACGCTTTACAGAGCGCCGATCTCAAGCTTTCCCGGGCCAAGTCGCGCGTTTGTCACTGAAGTGATCTATTCAGCGCGTCATGGCGCTCGAAATCGAACGCAAATTTCTGGTCTCTTCCGATGCGTGGCGCGTGAGCGCCGTGAGTAGCGTCAATATCCGCCAAGGCTACCTCAGTCGCGCCGGTGAAGTGAGCATGCGCGTGCGCATCGCCGGCACTGCCGCGTTTTTGACCTTGAAGACGCGCGATGCGGGTGCGGTGCGGCAAGAATTCGAATACGCGATCCCGCCTGATGAAGCCGAGCGGCTGCTAACCCTATGCGAGCCGCCGCTCATAGAAAAAGTACGCTATCGCGTGCCGTTTGGCGGGCGCGTGTGGGAAGTGGACGAGTTCAAAGGCAGCCGCGCGGGTCTCGTGCTCGCCGAGTGCGAATTGCAGGACGCTGGCGATATGCTTTCCATACCGGAATGGGTCGGCGCGGAAGTGACAAGCGATCCTGCTTACAGAAACGAAGCGCTTTAAGCGCCGAAACCACGTCCTAACGTTACGTCGCCCGGCGCGCCAGCGGGTGGCGGCGAGCGCCAGCGTGCGCCATACTGAGACTTCAAAAGCAAAAATGCCCCGGATTGGGGAGGGAGTGAGCAGTGGATTTGCCTCGGGACGTCCTCGCCTGGGTCGCGGGGCTCGCGGGCGGCGAGGTGAGAGGAGCTAGGCTCGATTCGAGCAGCGGCCGTCATCTAAGTTACGCCTTGGATGTGGAGAGTAAAAACCAGCCGCTATTGCTACGGCTCTCCGAGCACCCGGCCTCATTCGGCGACCTGGAACGTGAAGCTGAGATATTGCGTGCGCTGAAAAAGATTGGCGTGTCTGTCCCGCATGTATGGGGCATCTCCAAAGCCCATAACGCTTTGCTCGTAGAGCGGCTGGAAGGCGTGCTTTGGGTGCAGGAACCTGATGACCCAGATCAACGGACAGCCGTCGCGCGCGATTACGTTGCTAACCTCGCGCTATGGCACAGAACGCCTGCCGCTGAACTCGATCTGCCGAGCTTCCAGCCGATCAAACCCGTAAAAGAACATCAGAGCGATCATCTGAAAGGCATAAGAGCAACCTTCGAAGAAGAAGATCGGAAATCGCCGATAGACGCAATCGCTCTTGCGACCCTCGACTATCTCGAGCGAAAAATTCCCGACTATCGCGGCGCGGCCGTGCTTTGCCAGGGCGATAATGGACCTGCAAATTTCATATACAAAAACCAAAAGGTTGTCGGCGTGATTGGGTGGGAGGATGCGCATCTCGGCGATCCCATGGACGACATCGCTTGGTTTTCAGGGCGCGCGGCTTATCACGGTTTTCCGGATTTCACGCAGCGCTTGCGCGAATATGAGGAATTGTCTGGAATCAAAATCGCGCCAGATCGCGTTTGCTATTACCGCGTGAACGCGTGCGCGCGCATGGGCCCCTGGTTCGGACTAGCAGATATGGGGCAGGCGGCAGAGCGGCGCCGCAAAAGCCCATCTCCGTCCGCTGATGAAGACCTCGCTGCCGATGGCAGTGAAATGATCATGTCGATCTTGCATCGCCGTATGCGCCTTGAAGCGCTCGGTGCGGCGCTTGGAATGACCTTGCCGTCACGCGCGGTCACCGAGGCGCCTTATGAGCATGAGCACGCGCCGCTCTATGAAAACATGCTATGCCAATTGCGCACGATGACGCCATCTGTGAGCGATGAGCGCGCTTCAAACCTTGTCAAAGGCCTCGCGCGGCAAATCAAATATCTGAAAGAGGTTGATCGCTTCTTCGTGCAGTTCGCGCGCCAGGAAATGATAGACATTGCACGTCTGCTTGGCCGTAAGTTCAACGCGCTCGATGACGCGCGCGTGCACCTTGCGAAAGCTGCGCGTGAAGGGAAAGTGACATTCGAGGGATACTTTCTCTATCACTGGAACCGGATGGTTCGTGACGATTACATGATGCGGGAAGCATCAGGCCGGATCTATCAGCGCTCCTGGCCAGCGCTGAAATAATTGGGAGTAAGAGAAGCACATGACGATAAAGGATGAGGTGTCCGGCTGGGTTGTTGCGCCGGAAGACGACAAATTTCACGACGATTTTGAAGGCTCTGATCACCCTTGGTGGATGGAGACGTTCTGGACGAGCTTCAGTGTGCCCGGCCGCAAAATGGGCGGCTGGTTCTACAATCAAATTCTGAAGAACCAAGGCGAAAATGGCTTGAACAATGGCGGCGCCTGGGTGTGGGACGCCAGCGAAGCGCCCGCACTCTACGAACGTTACGAGCACAATCTACCGATGCCGCCCGGCGCGCGCGATTTGCGCGATATCAAGCTGCCGAATGGCAACACGATCAAGCAGCTCACGCCCAACATGAAATACCACATGACGTATTTCGACAAAGGCAAACTCGAGTCCGATCTCATCTTTGAAGGTCTGCATGCGCCCGGTCCGCATGCGCTTGGCGCGGCGCCGTTTTGGAAAGGGCGCCATTTCGATCAAGCCATGCATGTGACCGGCGAGATCGTCCTCAACGGTGAAAAAATTGCGATCGACTCTCTGTCTTTCCGCGATCGGTCATGGAGTCCGCGCAAACCGCGCGCATCAGCGGAATCGCAGCGCACCGACAGCGGCAAACAACCGCAAAAAATCGAAGCGCCGTCAGCGGATGGCCATTCAGATATCACGAAGCCGATCCGCAAGCCTTATAATCTCGGTTATATTTTCGGCACAGAATCCGCCAAGGATTTTTTCCTGATCTACACCATCGCCATCCAAGGCGAGGAAGATCGTGGCGACTTCGTCACCGCGGGTAATTGGTGCAAGGATGGCGTGTGGGCGCCAATCGAAAAGGGAGAGCGCCGCTGCCTTGTCGATCCGGATAAGGGCTGGATTTGGCGCATCGAGTTCGAAGGCGAGGACTCACTCGGCCGCAAGATCGAAATCGCTGGCGATCAAGAAAGCAATCACGGTACGGGCACCGGCTTGTTCTATTGGAAATGGAACAACGGCAAAGAAGGCTGGGGCGAAAACCAAGGCGGCATTGCGCAATCCTATCCGCGCGTGAAGCGCGGTTGATCATCGTGCGGTTCGCGTAAAAATTGGCGCGTCGCCATTGGCGGCGCGCTTCATTTTTTGCGAGCATGAGCAATGAACAATTTCACCTACGCGCTTGCCGCATTCATTCTGCTGCATGTAGGCGTCTCCGCCACGGGCCTACGCGCACTCATTGTCGAAAAAATAGGAGAGCGAACCTATCGCGGGGTGTTTTCCCTCGTTTCGATTGCGCTCCTGGCGTGGCTTACTTTTGCCTTCGGGCACATGCGGTCCAACCCGTTCGATCCGCTCAATCAAGCCCTTTGGGCGGTGCCGCCGTGGGGGCGTCATGCTGCGCAAGGCCTAGTGTTGATCGGATTTCTCTTCGCTTTCGCGGGCATTCTGACGCCGGGGCCGACATCCATTCCCGGCGAAGGCAGGCCGCTCGCAGAAGATACGCCAGCGAAGGGCATGCTGCGCATCACGCGCCATCCCTTTCTCTGGGGTGTCGTGATTTGGGCTGCAGGTCATTTGCTGGCGAACGGAGAGCGTTTCGCGCCAATGCTGTTCGGCGGGCTTGGGCTGATGGCGCTGCTGGGCGCGCGCTCGATCGATCGCAAAGCAGCTGCGCGCGATCCGGAAGGCTGGGCGCGATTTGCTTCTGTTACGTCGAACATTCCGTTCGCCGCCATCGTCACGGGCCGCAACAGCTTCGTATTTTCAGAAACCTGGCTGCGCTTGATGATTGCGCTCGCCGTCTTTCTCGCTTTCGCGCTGCTGCATCCATATCTCATCGGCGTGCCTGCAGTGCCATGAACGGACTCGCTGCGTAAACGATACGTTAAAGCGCGCGTCATCATAATGACTCCGACTTAGCGGATGATCCTCACATGCCGGCCGCCCAGATTTATGATGCTGATCACTTCCGTCACATGACGGGCGATGACATTGCACTCCAAGCGGAAATCATCGAACTTTTCCGCGGCCAAGCTTTGCTTTGGCGTCAGCTGATTATTCCAGACGCGCCCGTTCGCACATGGCGAGATGCAGTGCACACGCTGAAAGGATCGGCGCGCGGCCTCGGGCTTTGGCAATTGGCGGAAGCATGTGAAGCGGCCGAGGAGGCGACGCGCGTCAGCCATCCCGATAGCAAAACCATCAATCGCGAACTTGCTTACGTGCAGGGTGCTTTGGCCGATGCGCTTGATGCGTTGCCGGCGATGCTCGCAGCGAACGATTAAAACTGCACGCCGTCATGCGGCGTTGGCGCGGCAGGCAGGCGGTCGCGAATTTCGCCAAGCCGCGCGTAAGTCTCGAACGCCAGAATGAAAATTTCGCACAGAAAGCGCCAATAGACGAGCGCGACTGCCCCAATGACGGGCGAGAGCACAAAAGCCAAAAGCCCGCCTAGAAAATGCCCGGTGACGATCTGCATGAGGCCGGTCAGCACACCGACCGTGACCGCGACCGCAAGTCCAGCGAGGCCGATATAATAGACGATCTTCACGAGGATCGGGCCGATAAGTTTCTCAAAGCCCCAAAAGCGCTGAACGATGTCCTGCATCGCAATCCCCATTAAGATTCTACGTAAGGGTAACTCTGGCGCGCTTCGCCGATAAAGCAATGGCGCCGTTAGAGCGTGTAGCCGCCGTCGATCACCATGACAGCCCCGGTGACGGAGGGCGCATCAGCAAGCAGCATTTCCACGATCCGCGCGACTTCATCCGCCGAAGCATAGCGCCCCAGCGGCGTCGCTTCCTGCGCGATGCGAAGAAAAGCGGCGCTCTCGCTGCCGGTTTCCCGCACGAGATCTTGGAACATCGGCACGCTATGCCACATCGGCGTTTCGACGCCGCCGGGCGCAATGGCGTTGACCCGCACATTGTGAGCGGCGCCTTCCTTGGCCGCGACTTTCACGAGTTGCAGAAGTCCCGCCTTTGACGCGCCGTATGCGGCGACGCCAGGCTCCGCCTTCAGCCCTGCTGCCGAACTGAGCGCGACGATGCCGCCGCCGCTAGCATTGCGTTTCATGAAAGGGATCACGGTGCGCATTGTGAGAAACGCGCCGTCGAGATTGACAGACATCACCGCGCGCCAATCCGCGAAACTCAACTCATCGATCGCCGCAGCATGAGAGACCCCGGCATTCACAACCGCCCAATCGAGCCGCCCGTAATGCGTGGCGATGAAGTCGCGCGCCTGTTCCCATCGCGCTTCGTCCGCGACATCCATTGCGAGCGTCGAGACGCGCTCAGGCGTGCGTGGCAGGGTGTCGGCGGCGGCTTCCAGCGCTGCGCCGTCCTTGTCGATCAGCACCAGTCCGCCGGAGGCGATCGGTGAGAGCCGCTGCGCAACGGCGAGGCCGATACCGGAAGCAGCGCCCGTCACCAGCGCGACGGGATGCAAAGGTGTTTCCGCGTGGCGCGCGCCCGTGTCCATGTGCGGCATCTTAAGGATCATGCCGCCGCCGCTTGCAAGCAGACCGTGCTTTAATTCGGGGATAGCTCGGCAACCGCCGTGGCGGTGCAATTCGCCTCCGCAGCCTATGCAATTTCATGCGCGCGAATTTGGCTCTATAAGCTGCGGCCTATGACACGGTTTTCGCTTCAGTTCGGACAGACCCAGCCGGGGCTCACCTATATCGAGCGGCCGACCGCTTACGGCATTTGCTCACGCGGCGAGACGCTCGCCATTGTGCGTATCGGCAAGGCCGCGCCCTATGAATACGATCTGCCTGGCGGCGGTGTAGAAGCCGATGAAGATGAAGCCGCAGCGCTGATGCGCGAGTTCATGGAAGAGACCGGGCTGACGATCTGGCCGACACGCGTTGTCGGCCGCGCAGGCCAATATTGGGTGAACTCAAGCGAGCCCCGCAATTCGCTGGCGACATTTTACGAAGTCGAGCTGTCCGCAAGTGACGGCCAGCCCACCGAACCGGATCATCATCTGATTTGGGTGAACGCCGCAGAAGCGGCTTTGAAGGTGCGCCACGAAGCCCATTGCTGGGCCATCATGCATTGGCTGCGCGCCCGTAAAACCGAGAAGAAAACTTAAGCCGCGCGCCTAACCATCTCGATCGCCGCGCCCGAAAGGCGAACGCAGACCAAGAAAAGAACTATCGCGAAATTCCATCGGCTCGGCGACGAACGGATCGGCGAGACTATGCGCAGCGCTCGGCCCGCTTGGCAGTGGACGCATCCGGAACGGACGTGACGCGACGATATCGTCGCCAGCATCTTCAGGCTCAAGCAGCGCCGCCGCTGGCGAAATGCCGCCGCGTTCTGAATGATCGACGACATCCACGAACGGCGTAGGTTCGCTCTGCGCGGCGGAGGCGGTCGTAGTCTGCGCGCTATCGAAAACACGCACGCCCACTGCGCCGACGCAGACTGCGCCAGCAACGGCCATCATCGTCGCAAACGCGCGCTTCGGCTCGATGCGCGGTGCGGGCTCGTTCGCTGCGCGCTTGAGGCGGCGCTCCAACTCTTTCCAGCAATCTTCGCCGCGCGTGCGGCTCCACTTAGTGAAATCGATCGGATCTTCGCGGCGCTCGATCTCAGGCGCGTGCGCGCCCAAGCGCACTTCGACGATATGTCCCACGGAAGATGCATCAAGCCATTTGCGCACATACGGCGACGCGCGCATCTCCGACCACGCAAACAACATCACCTCGTGTTGGCGGCTGCTGTCATCAAGATCCGCAAGCGACGCAAGGCCAGCGGCGATTGAAACGACAAAATCGCTCGCTTCCAAGAAGCGCTCGATTTCGCGCGCTGTCTCGATTGCGTCCCATGCACAAACGATGCGGATTGCGAGCATTAAAAACGATGACCCCGGATGACTGGGGCCGGACACTAGCACATCGATTCGCTGGCGCTATCGCTGCAAAGATTAAAACTCAGTGCGCCCACTGAAGAGCGACACTGTGCCTGTGGCTGAATCGATGCGGCGCGATTCATCCACAGCCTGAAATCCCGCATCGCGCATAAGTTTTGTAAGTGCGCGCGCATCCGTAATTTCAATGCCTTGGAACGCGCGCAGCAGCGTGCGCATCAAAGCTGTGGATTGGACGCCGTATTCGGCGCAGTGCAATGCGCCGCCTTTACGCAACGCCGAGCGCGCCGCGCGCAAGATGATCATTTGTTCATGCGCGCGCATCCCGTGCATGAGAAGGCTTGAAACAATCTTGTTCGGCGCCCACGCCGCTGTGAGTTGTGGAAGATCGCGCGCATCGCCGCGAATGAAGCGAACCTGCGTGCTCGCAACATTTGCGCGCTCGACAGCTTGCGCGATGGCGTTCTCATCCGCATCGATCGCGATGATCGTGGCGCCCGGCGCCGCCGCGGCCATGAGCATTGTAAGCTCGCCGCGGCCACAGCCGATTTCGATAATCACGTCGCCGCTTTGCGGCGCGATCTGGCTCAAAAACGCGCGACGCCATGGCGACTCGCGAACGGCGATCTCCGCTATCGCGTCGGCAAGCGGCGACAACCGCGTCTCATCGAAAAGTTTGCTCTGAAAAAATTTGTTCTGAACCCGCGCGCCCATGTGAACAGCATGGGGCGCTTCATGCTGTACCGCACGTGAATAACGCTACGGAAACAATATCTCACGGTCCATGCGTCTTTTGCGCAACAAAGCGCGCGGC
>JBEVOS010000207.1:0-10972 GCA_040507435.1 Caulobacterales bacterium
CGGCATCGACATAGCCCCACAAATTCATCTTGCGCGCTTCAGGGCGTGCATGAATGGCGGCGAGCTGCGCGTAGTCAGCATCCGAGAATACGTTCGAAAAACGCAGCGATACGATCGTCATCGCAGGATGCCAGCGCGCGAATTGATCGGCCATCGCCTCTCCCATTTGCTTGCTGAGCGAATAGGACCATTCGGGCCGTACTTCGTGATCTTCGTCGACCGGCAGATAATCTGGCGGCGTTGTGAACGGCAGGCCGAACAGAGTTTCGCTTGACGCCCATACGATGCGCTGAATGCCGAGCCGCGCGCACGCGGAAAAAACATTGTAGGTGGAAAGCGTATTGACCTGGAAAATGCGCGCATCGTTGGCGAGCCCTGGGGCAGGGATGCCCGCAAGATGCACAACCGCATCGGGGACGCCGCCGGCCGTGTCGATCGCGGAAAAAGCACCCATCACTTCGCCGAAATCGGCGCAATCGACGGGCACGGTGCGTGCCCCGTCTGGCGAAGGCCTGACATCAAGGCCGAGCGGACGGTGACCAGCGGCCTTGAGCGCGCGCATTGCCTCGCGGCCAATTTTTCCTGAACTCCCAGTCACGATCACTCGCATGTCTCGTTCTCTGCTACCGCGAAAAAAACGGCCACGACCTGAAGTGACGTGTCGGGTCAGTGTGGGGTCATCCGTCCTAGAAGCGTATTGTGCGTCCCGAGGGAGATTGTCATGCAAAAAATCAAGCCTTGCCTTTGGTATGATATGCAGGCCGAGGAGGCGGTGAATTTTTACGTCGGCCTGTTCAAGAATTCGAAAATCAACACGGTCTCGCGCACGCCGCAAGGCGCAGCCTTCGTGATCGAGTTCACGCTTGCCGGAAACGAATATCAGGCGTTGAACGGCGGCCCGATGTTTAAGTTCACCGAAGCTGCGTCGCTTTCGGTTACATGCGAGGATCAAGCCGAGGTTGATAATTATTGGAACGCGTTCCTGAACAATGGCGGTGAGGCCTCCCAATGCGGCTGGCTCAAGGACCGCTGGGGCCTATCGTGGCAGATCATTCCAAAGCAGCTTGGCGAACTCATGGGCGATAAGGATCAAACCCGCGCCCAACGTGTTACTGAAGCGATGATGAAAATGATCAAGCTCGATGTTGCGGAATTGCAGCGCGCGTATGACGGCCGCTGATCGCGAGAAGCAAGGAGAGCGATATGATCACGATTTCCGCCTTTCATTGGGTGCCTGATTTCGCCAAGGGCCAAGTGCGCGATCTCCGCGCGCGTTGGGCGCTGGAAGAAGCGGGTCTGCCTTATAAAACGCAGCTGCTAGAACAGGGCGATCAGGACAAGCCGGATTATCGTGCGCTCCAGCCTTTCGGTCAGGTGCCGATCTTTGAAGAAGATGGCGTCACGCTCTTCGAGACGGGCGCCATTGTTCTTTACATCGCCGAGCGCAACGAAATCTTGCTGCCGAAAGATCCAGCAGCCCGCGCCCGCGCAACGCAATGGCTGATCGCTGCGCTCAATTCGATCGAGCCATTCATCATGCAGGTTGCGCAGATCGATCTCTTCGCCGCGAAGGAAGAATGGGCGCGGTTGCGCCGCCCGAGCGCGGAAGCGTTCGCAAAACGTCGCTTGTCTGGCCTTGCAAAATCGCTCGGCGATAAGCCATTCCTTGACGGCGAGCGCTTCACTGCAGGCGATCTGATGATGGCCACCGTGCTGCGCATCATGCCGCAATTGATCGAAGGCGAACCCAACCTTCAATCCTATCTAGAACGTTGCACGGCTCGTCCCGCATTTAAACGCGCTTACAATGCCCAGATGAGCGATTTCCGCAAAGACGCTTAAGCCTCTTCGGAATCGACGCCTGCTTCCGCAAACACCTCTGCCGTATGCGCGCCAAGGCGCGGCGGCAGCGAGCGGATATTGCTCGGCGTTTTTTCAAAGCGGATGGGCGGCTTTAGCGCGAAAAATGCGCCGGCGTCCGGATGCTCATAACGCTCAAAGAAGCCAACGGCCTTGAGATGCGGATCGTCCGGCAGATCGTCGAGCCGGTTCACCTTCACAACGGGCACCGCAAACGGCTGAAGCGCATCGAGCCATTCTTGCGTGGTTTTCGTCATCGTCGCTGTTTCGAGCATGCCGTAGAGCTCGTGAATATTGGCGCTGCGCGCGATCTGCGTTGAAAAGCGTGGATCTTCGATGAGATGCGGCCAGCCTGCGACGGAGAAGAAATCCGTCCATTGCTTATGGGTGTAAGGCAGGAGGCCGATATAGCCGTCCTTCGTACGAAACGGACGCCGGTGCGGATTGGCGACGCGCGGATACGCCCATTGCCCCGTCGGCGGATCGTAGACATGCCCAAACATGTGCTCGGCGAGAATGAAACTCGTGATGCATTCGAACATCGGCGCTTCGACGAATTGCCCTTCGCCGGTGCGTTCCCGATGAAACAGCGCTGCGAGCGCCGCCTGCGCCATGAACAATCCGCCGACTTTATCCGCAATCACGGACGGCATGAAGCGCGGCGCGGGATTCCCATCGATCCGCCCAAGAAGATCGGCTGCGCCCGATTGCGCTTGAATGAGATCATCATACGCCGGCAATCCCGCATACGGGCCGTCAGAGCCATAGCCCGAACCATGCACGTAAACGATATCAGGCTTGATTGCTTTAACGCTCTCATAGTCGAGCCCGAGACGCTTCAGCCCATCATAGCGCACAGTCGCCGCGAACACGTCTGCGCCTTCGATCAGCTTACGGATCAGCTTTTTCGCGGGCGCTTTTTTGAGATCGAGAAACACTGACCGCTTATTGCGGTTGATCGTCATGTAGATGGGGCCAAGATCGGTTGGCGCTCCCTTTGGCGCTCCGCCTGTCCAGCGCATCGTATCGCCGTCTTCACCGCCCGCGGCGGCGGGGCTTTCGATCTTGATGACATCGGCGCCCATATCGCCGAGCATTTGCGTCGCATACGCCCCGAACACCACGCTCGTCATATCGACGATGCGTATTTTCTTGAGCGGCCCTGTGGCCTCGCGCGCCAAGTGTGTCACGGTTCCTCCTCTTGAACCCTTCGATGGATTGGCGCAGCAAGGTCGTCAACAAGGGAGTTTTCTGAGATGGAATTTGCGCTGCTCGAAGAGCATCGGATGTTGAAAGACCTGGTCGCCAACTTTGTGCGCGACGAATGTCTCCCGCTCGAAGCCAAGGTGATGGAGCGTGAAGCGACCGGCCAGGGCGCGACGATCACGCCCGAAGAAAAAGCGCGGTTGGAGAAAGTCTCGAAAGAGTTGGGTCTGTGGTCCCTCGACGCGCCTGAGGAGATGGGCGGCGCCGATTTGCCCTACGTCGCCATGATCGGCGTCTGGGAGGAGATGGGCAAAACCATCACGCCATTCTGGCTGCCGCCGGATACTCCAAATTTGAAAATGCTGATGCGCACCGCCAGCGATGAGCAGAAGCAGGATTATCTCGGTCCCTACGCGCGCGGCGAAACGCTCTCCGCGATTGGCATTTCCGAACCAGGCGCCGGCGGCGATCCCGCACATATGACGACGCGCGCGGTGCGCGATGGCGATGATTGGGTGATCAACGGCCGCAAGATTTGGATCACGCGCGCCGCGGAGGCGGATTTCACAATTCTCATGGCCGTTACGGACAAAGAGAAGGGCGCGCGCGGCGGCATGTCCGCGTTTTTGATCGATAAAGGCACGAAGGGCTTCAATCCCGTACGACGCATTCCAATGCTTGGCGGTGAATACACGTATGAAGTTCTGCTCGAAGATTGCCGCGTGCCCGCGGGAAAACTGCTCGGTGTCGAAGGGCAGGGTTTTGCGCCGATGCAATTGCGGCTTTCATCACGCCGCGTGCAAATGGCCGCGACCAATATCGGCTTGGCGCAACGCGCGCTCGATATGATGATCGACTATGCGCCCCAGCGCGTGACGTTCGGCCAGGCCTTGGCGGATCGCCAATCCATTCAATGGTGGATCGCGGACGCAGCCACCAAAATCCATGCCGCGCGCCTCATGACGTATGACGCCGCCTGGAAAGTGGATAACGGCATGGAGGCGCGTACCGAGATTTCGATGATCAAAACCTACGCAACCGAATTGGCGTGGGAAACGATCGATCACGCCATGCAATGTCACGGCGCAATGGGCATGACGAAGGAATTGCCGCTGCAGATGATGGCCAATCGCGTGCGCAATATGCGCATCTATGAAGGCCCGAGCGAAGTTCACCGCATGGTGATCGCCCGCAATCTGCTGGGCGGCCGCCGCTGAACGTCAGCCGTTCGGCGGCGCCACGCGCGCGAGAAAATCGATCACGCCGCGATTGAATGCGTCGTTCTTGTCGCCGGCCACCATATGTCCGGCGCCTTCGACATCGACCATTTCGGCATGCGGAATGAGGTCGCGTAAATGGCGGATGCCTTCCTCATCGACGATGTCGCTAAGGAGACCGCGCACGAGCAGCGTCGGAATTCTAACGTTCGCCGCCGCTGAGACTCGCTGCTCCATCGGCTCTTCTGCGTTGACGCCTGAAGGCCGCTGGCCGCCTTGCATGAATTTCGGATCCCAATGCCAATAGAGACGTCCGTTTTCTTCGCGCACATTTTTACGAAGTCCGGAAACGTCTCGAGGACGCGGGCGATGCGGCATGTACGCGGCGACAGCGTCAGCGACTTCATCGAGCGATGCAAAGCCATCGGGATTCGCCATCATGAACGCGCCGATTTTCGCCGCGCCTTCCGGGTTCACTTTCGGCACGACATCCACAAGCACCAACGCTTTCGCATCTAAGCCTTCGCCAACGGCGAGCAATGAGGAAAGGCCGCCAAGCGAAGCGCCGACAAGCGCGGGCGGCGTCTTAAGGCGCGATGCGATCGCGCCGATATCCGCCGCCATCGAACCAAGCGTGTAGTCGCCGTCCGGATGCCAATCGCTTTCGCCATGCCCGCGTAGATCCAGCGAGATCACGTAGTATCCAACATCCGCCAATGTCTCGGCGGCGCGCTTCCAGGCGCCGCGCGTCTGTCCGCCGCCATGAAGCAGCAAGACCGGTTGGTGATTGGGATCGCCCGCTACGTCCGCGGCCAGTGATAAGCCCCCCGAAGCGGCCAATCTTTCCGTATGCATGCGTTCTCCCGCTTATCCTTCGTTTTGTCGGAGAAACGTAGGGCGCTTTACAGGGCGGCGGCTAGCGTAATTTTAGTTGCTGAAGCTCGCCCGGCGGCAGCCCTAGAAATTTTCCCGGCCCTGTCGGCCAGCGTGCGGCATAGCCGTCCTAAGTGCGTCGCAAATGAGCCCCCATTATTCGAACTTGAGCCCCTAGGGAGCGGACCATGAAAATCACCGTCGAAAAGATCGTCAAAGCGCCCATCGAGAAGGTGTGGGCTGCGTACAATACGCCGGCAGATATCAAGCAGTGGAATGCGGCGTCAGACGATTGGCACACAACGTCTTCCAGCGTCGATCTGCGCGTTGGCGGCGCATTCAGCTCGCGAATGGAAGCCAAGGACGGCAGCTTCGGCTTCGACTTCGCCGGGACCTACACAAAAATCGTCCCGCAACAGCTGATCGAATACGATTTTGGCGATCGCAAAGCGGCGGTGGAATTCATCCCGGGCGCTGCCGGCGTCACGGTGCGCGTCGCGTTCGATGCGGAAGCCGAAAACGATGTCGAAATGCAGCGCGGAGGATGGCAGGCCATCCTCGACAATTTCGCCAAGCACGTTGAAAGCCCAAAGTGAAGGAAGCCCCGCTCAGCCCTGCTTCGCGGCCTCATGGTGCCGGATCACTTCCGTGATGATGAAATTGAGAAATTTCTCAGCGAAGTCAGGGTCGAGCTGGGCGGTCTCCGCCAGCCCGCGCAGTCGCGCGATCTGCTGCGCCTCCCGGTTCGGGTCGCCGCTCGGCAGGTCGAGCTGGGCCTTCAGCACGCCAACGGCCTTTGTGCATTTGAACCGTTCTGCCAGGAGGTGAACGAGGGCGGCGTCGATATTATCGATGCTCTCCCGGAGGCGCTTCAGCTCGGGCGGCGGGGCAGGTTGGGACAAGGAAGGCGGCTCCAAAAAGGCGAGGCCCTTGGTTAAAGCCCGCGCCGAAATCCGGCAATCTCTCCCCCAGCCCATAGCCCCCGCCGGCACGCGAAACTGCACTGCGGCGATCGCGCCACATGAGAATGACTTGCATCCGCGACCCATTCTGCACTATGTTTGCAGGTGAGAGTCAGTCGCCTTGATTTCGCTTGGCTTTCTGGGATTCGCACGATGTATGTCTGCAATTGCAACGGCGTGACGACGAACGAGGTCGCGGAAGCGATCGAGGCCGGTGCAGGCACTCCCGAAGCTGTGTTGGGCCATCATGGAGCCGAACCGTGCTGTGGGCGTTGTCTGCCCGAGATCGCCGAAAGCATTGGATCGGCATGCCGCGGCCGCGCTCGTATGGAGCGTCTCGTCGCGGCCGAATAGGGCGCTGCGATGAAGGGCGATCAAGATATTATCAAAAAGCTCAATGCGTGCCTCACGAACGAGCTGACCTCGGTCAATCAATACTTCTTGCACGCCCGGCTCTACGGCAATGAGGGCTTCGTAAAGCTCGAAAAGAAGACGTTTGAGGAATCCATCGGCGAGATGAAGCACGCCGATAAGCTGATTAAGCGCGTCCTTTACCTCGACGGCTTTCCGAACCTCCAGGACCTGCACAAGCTGAAGATCGGCCAAACGGTTGAGGAGCGCCTCCGCGCCGATCTCGCCGCCGAAACCGATGGCCGCGCCGCCCTGGTGGACGGCATCGCTCTCTGCGACATCAAGCAGGACTTCGTCTCCCGCGAAATTCTGGAGGCGATCCTGGTCGATACCGAGGAGCACATCGACTTCCTCGAAACCCAGCTCAACGTGCTGAACACGATCGGCCTACAGAACTATCTGCAAAGCCAGTACGAGCTGGAGGGCGGCGCGTAAGCCGCCCGAAAAATTTGACTTCCGCGCCGGCGCCGTTAGAACGCCCGCTTTCGCGCCGGGCTTGCCCGGCCGTTCATGCTGGGTTGACGGGCAGTCGCCAGGGCAGTCGCGGCCTCATCTGGGAGGCAGCCGGCCCCGTCAGAGACGAAGAAAGGCGCAGCGCGCCATGACCAAACGCGTCGAAGCGAAATACAAATCAAACCGCCGGTTCGGCCAGAACATCTGGGGCCGCCCGAAATCTCCGGTTAACAAGCGCTCCTACGGCCCCGGCCAGCACGGCCAGCGCCGCAAGGGCAAAACCTCTGACTTCGGCTTGCAGTTGATCGCCAAGCAGAAGCTGAAAATGTACTACGGCAACATCACGGAAAAGCAGTTCCGCCGTACCTACGAAGAAGCCGCGCGCATCAAGGGCAATACGTCCGAAAACTTGATCGGCCTTCTCGAAAGCCGTCTCGACGCGTTCGTCTATCGCAGCAAATTCGTGCCGACCGTGTTCGCCGCACGCCAATTCGTGAACCACGGCCATGTCCGCGTGAACGGCCGCCGCGTGAACATTCCATCCTACCGCGTGAAAGTGGGCGATGTCGTCGAAGTGCGCGAAAAAGCGCGCAATCTGGCGATGGTGCTCGAAGCCGCCGCCTCGGGCGAGCGCGACGTGCCCGATTACATCGAGATCGATCCGAAGGCGATGACCGCGAAATTCATCCGCCGCCCGAACCTCGGCGATGTGCCGTATCCGGTGCAGATGGAGCCAAACCTCGTCGTCGAATATTACGCGAGCTAATCGCCTCAAACGCCGCAACACGAAACCCCGCCGGAAACGGCGGGGTTTTTGTTTGCTCGCGAACGCAGCTTGACTGCAAAGCGCCGCGCGCCTTCTGATGACTGACATTCACCAAGAGGTCGAAGATGGCCGCTCAGCTCAATCACACCATTGTCTGGTGCACGGATCAGGAAAAATCCGCTGCGTTTCTCGCGGAGATTTTAGGCAGGGCGGCGCCGAAGCATTTCGCGCATTTCACCGTAGTCGATCTCGATAACGGCGTTTCACTTGATTTCAGCCAGAACGGTCCGCCCGGCGGCGTTGCGGCGCAGCACTACGCGTTCCTCGTTAGCGAAGAAGAGTTCGATGGCGCGTTCGCACGCATCAAAGCCAAGGGGCTGACCTATTGGGCCGATCCCGCGCGCAGTTTGGAAAATGAGATCAATCGGCACGATGGCGGGCGCGGCCTTTATTGGCTTGATCCGGATGGGCATGTGCTGGAGATCATCACGCGCCCTTATGGCGGGGCGTAAGCGCTTACGAGGCGCGTTTGCGCTTTTTATGCGCCGCTGCGTTCTGAGCATCTTGCGCGGCGCGCAACGCCGCGATGCGTGCGATCAGCGCGTATGGCATGGGCTCATCGAGCGGAAATTGCAGATTGCCCTTCGGCCCGCGATAGCGCTCAAGCTCCTTCTCGAGCTTCGCGTCTCCAGAGACGGGCGGAAATACGCCGATATGTTTCTTGAATGCGGCGAAATACAACAGCACGCCATGCCCGCGAAACGCCGGCATCCGATAGCTGATGATCTCATCCGCGCCCGGCGCTGCTTTGCGTATGATGCTTCGGATTTTCCGTAGGACCGGCTGCGCCGCGGGTGAGGCGGCTTCGATATACGCATCGATCAGCGCCGCGCCGTCTTCAGCCATGCCATGCTCCCTTGCAGAACATACGCTGATAAACGCGCGCTCGCGCGTTTTGTTTGCGCATTTCAAGAAATTGTCCGCTTCACCCCGCGCGAGCCCTGGCCGATGCGCGCCCCGCGCCCTATCTTGGCGCATCCCAAAATATCGCACGCCCAAAAATCACCGCGAAGCAGGAGTTTTCGCATGGTCAAAGCTTACGCCGCGCTCGCCGCGAACAAACCATTTCAACCGCTCGACATTTACCGCCGCAATCCCGGCCCGCGCGACGTGCAGATCAAGATCGCCTATTGCGGCGTTTGCCATTCCGATCTTCACACCGCGCGCTCGGAATGGGGCGGCACGATTTACCCATGCGTGCCCGGCCATGAGATCGTCGGCCACGTCACGGCGGTGGGCGCTGATGTGAGCAAATACAAAGTCGGCGATGCTGTCGGCGTCGGCTGTCTCGTAAATAGCTGCAAGCAATGCAGCGCCTGCGCGGAGGGGCTCGAGCAATTTTGCGAAGGCGGCTTCGTTGGCACCTACAACGGCCCAACGGCCGATGAGCCCGGCCACACGCTCGGCGGCTATTCGCGCCAGATCGTCGTCAACGAAGATTTCGTCCTGAAGATCACGCATGACGCAGCGCAGCTCGCCGCCGCAGCCCCGCTTCTGTGCGCCGGCATCACGACGTACTCGCCGCTTCGCCATTGGAAAGCTGGGCCGGGCAAGAAGGTGGGCGTCGTCGGCATTGGCGGGCTTGGGCATATGGGCGTGAAACTCTCACGCGCGATGGGCGCGCATACAATCGCGTTCACGACCTCTGAATCGAAACGCAGGGACGCGCTCGCGCTCGGCGCCGATGAGGTGATCAATTCCAAGAACGCCGATGAAATGACCGCGCACGTCAACACATTCGATTTCATCTTGGATACCGTGTCCGCGAGCCACGATCTCGACGCCTATGTCACGCTGCTGAAACGCGATGGCGCGATGTGTTTGGTCGGCGTTCCGGAACATCCGCACCCATCGCCGAATATCGGCAATCTCGTATTCCGCCGCAAAGCCATCGCAGGCTCGCTGATCGGCGGCATCGCGGAAACGCAGGAAATGCTCGATTTCTGCGCCGAGAAGGGGATTGTCTCCGACATCGAGATGATCGCGATCCAGAATATCGACGCCGCTTACGAACGCATGCTCAAAAGCGACGTGAAATATCGCTTCGTGATCGATAGCGCGTCGTTGGATTAGTTCAATATCAGCGATTGAAGCCCCGCCCCAAAAGGCGAGGTTTTTCCCCCAAAAATTTCCCTTGCGTCATCACTGTCGTTGGGTAAGTTGAGGCGGGGGAATTGATGCCAAGATTTTTGCTCGCATCGCTGCTGGCTCTGACGCTTTTGAGCTGCGCTTCGCCGCAAACAAGCCGTCCTAATATTTCAAACGACGCATTAGCTCAGGAGCAGCGTCGGCAATCGCTTTTTGTGCTGGAGACCCGTGCGGCGGATTTCGAACGAGTTTATAACATTTCCGAACGGCTATCGCGTTCTAACGCCGAGTTGTGCTCGGACAAAACGCGCGCAATCGGTATTCGCATGGAAAACCTGCGGAACTATCCGGAAGATATGAGGGCTATCGCGCGGGATCTGTGGGGAATATCTGATCAGCCGTCCATCAATTGGGTCGGAGAAGGTACGCCTGCGCAACTCGCAGGAATTCGAGAAAGAGATCAGATTTTAGCCGTTAATGGCCGCGAAATCCGGAAAGGAAATCGCTCCGTTTCTCAGGCGCACGACGCGATTAGAGATGCTCTGAGAGATGGTCCAGTCGCTCTGCAATTGCTGCGCGGAACAGAAAACATATCAGTGAGCGTATCGCCAGTTGAGGTTTGTGCATATCAAGTCGTTCTTGTCGATGCTGACGAAGTAAACGCCGCGGCGGATGGAAACAGTATAATTTTGAACAGGGGAATGCTTCGATTTGCCGAGAGCGATGAAGAGCTGGCTTTGATTATTGGGCATGAGCTTGCGCACAACGCGATGGGCCATATAGATTCAATGAAGCAAAACGCGGCAGTGGGCGCCATCGCCGGCGGCGTGGTCGATGTTCTTTTTGCCTTGGGTGGCGTGAACACCAATGGCGCTTTCTCGGATGCGGGCGGCGATATTGGGCGCCGAATGTTTTCTCAAGACTTCGAGTCTGAGGCTGACTACGTCGGCATCTATTTTATGGCGCGGAGTGGCTACGAGACCGAGGGGGTTGAAACCTTCTGGCGTCGCATGGCTGCCGAAAATCCAGAAGGCATTCGTTTCGCTTACACGCATCCCAACTACGCAGAAAGATTT
>JBEVOS010000267.1:0-16881 GCA_040507435.1 Caulobacterales bacterium
TCTTCCGATCTACCGGACCTCCTGGCAGATGACTCGCTCACCACCAACAATCAGCGCATCTCCGCGCGGCCAAAGCTCATGCCTTTGTTGCGCGACATATTCAGAGTGCTTGACCTTGATGCGGCCGTGCGGCTTTGCGAGCGCGCTAAGATTCCCTTCTCGCCGATCGCGAAACCGGAAGATTTGTTTGAAGATGCGCATCTGAAAGCGAGCGGCGGACTTTTGGCGACACGGCTGCCAGACGGAATCGAAACGCGCTTGCCCAATCTGCCATTCCGCATCAATGGCGAATCGGCCGAGTTGCGTGCGGACCCGCCGAGCATTGGTCAAGACACAAAATCGGTGCTCGCCGCGCTCGGCTATTCAGCCGCTCAGATCGACGCAATGCTCGCGGCAGGCAATGCCGCAGCGCAAGGCAACTAAAACAGGAGCGCACGATGACCAGCGCTTCAACCAGTGACGTGCTTATCGTCGGGAGCGGCATCGCCTGTAGGGCTGACGGCGTCGCGTGGGTAATCTTCGATGCGCAGACGGAAGAGATCGAAAGCTGGCGCCGCGCGATCCGCTCCGACATTCCCGCCATCGAAGCCGCCACGATCGAAGATCTCGCCGCGCAACTGAAATTGCCGGTCGATGCAATCATCGAGACGGTCTCGGCATTCAACGCCGCCTGCCTGACCAGCGGCGAATTCAAACCGTTTCAGATCGACCATCTCGCGACCAAAGGATTGGAGCCGAAAAAATCCAATTGGGCCCGGCCGATCGTGAAATTTCGCGCCTATCCGATTATCGCCCCCAATTGCTTCACCTTTGGCGGTGTCAAAGTCTCACCCGACGCGCAAGTGCTCGATCGCGACGGTAAAGCGATCACTGGTCTCTACGCCGCCGGCGAGACGATGGGTGTATATCACCAAGTCTACGCGGCCTCGACCTCCGTGTTGCGCGGCGCAACGTTCGGGCGGATCGTGGCGCAACGCATCGCCGACACAGTGAGCGCGTGAACGATGGCGAAGGCAGATATTTCGGCCTTCACGCGTGATCAAGATGGTCTTCGCTGGCTGTCGCTCCCGGCGTTTGCTGAGGCGTGCGGCGCCGATCTCGAAAGCCTGCCGCTTTCGTTGCGTATCATCCTAGAAGCGGCGCTGCATGGCGCGCGAATGGGCATTGTTGAGTTAGCTGAATGCGAGGCGATCGCGCATTGGCGGCCCGGCGCGTCGACTGAAGCGCGCTTTCCGATCGCACGCGTTATCATGCAAGACGCGGCGGGGCTTCCGCTGCTCGCTGACCTCGCAGCGGCGCGCGACTACGCTGCCGAACACGGAAGCGATCCCGCGCGCGTCAATCTCGCGGTTCCGGCAAGCCTGATTATCGATCACGCGATTATCGCAGATCATTGGGGCGATTCCGACGCGCTCGACCGCAATATGGCTGACGAATTTGCCAGCAATCACGAGCGTTATGAGTTTGCGCGCTGGGCCGAGCGGGCATTTTCTGGCCTCTCCATCATTCCGCCGGGCAATGGGATCATTCATCAGATTCACTTGGAGCGCATCGCAGAGATCGTGACGGCACGCGATGGCTGGGCGCTGTGCGACAGCGTCATCGGCACAGACAGCCACACCACGATGGCCGGAGGCCTTGGCCTTTTGTGCTGGGGCGTCGGCGGCATTGAAGCAGAGACCGCTCTGCTCGGCATGCCGCAAGTGACGGCGATCCCGGAAATCGTCAGCGTTCGGCTTGATGGCGCGCTAAGCGCCGGCGTATTCGCAGCGGACGCCGCGCTTGCGCTGACGCAGATGCTGCGCGCGGCGAATGTTGTTGGCGCGTTCGTGGAGTTTTCCGGGCCGGGCGTAGGCGCGCTTTCCGTTTCCGATCGCGCCACCATTTCGAACATGGCGCCTGAATATGGCGCGACGCTGGCGTTGTTTGCAACTGATGACGACGTGCTGACGTACCTTCGCGAGAACGGACGCGATGCGGCGCACGTCATGCTGGCGCGCGAACACCTTACGCGACAAACACTCTTCGGCGCCGACGCCGCGCGCCAAGCGCGCTATGATCGCACGCTTTCGTTCGATCTCGCGTGCGTCCAGCCATGTGTCGCCGGTCCGTCGCGTCCTGATGAACTGACGCAATTGACAGACGTCCCCGCCGCTTATGCGCGACGTTTTCCGAATACGCCACGCGACGGCCGTATTGTGCTAGCCGCCATTACATCATGCACAAATACCGCGAATACACGCTCGATGATCGGCGCGGGGCTTGTTGCCCGCAGAGCAATTGAACTTGGCCTTCGCCCGCCGGCTTGGGTGAAGACGGTGTTTGCTCCCGGATCGCGCCAAACGATCGATATGCTGGCGCGGTTAAATTTTCTCGAGCCGCTTGCGCAACTTGGCTTTCATGTGTCCGCTTACGGCTGCGGGCCGTGCGTCGGCAATTCTGGCGCGCTTGCGGAGGGCGTTGAGGAAACTCTCGATGCGTCGAGCGCTGTCGCTGCGGTGCTTTCAGGCAATCGAAATTTTCCTGGCCGCATCCATCCGCAGATTCGCGCGGCTTATCTCATGAGTCCAGCTCTTGTCGTCGCGTATGCGCTGGCGGGACGGATCGACGCTCCTTTAGACATCGCAACGCTTTGGCCGAACTCCGATGAGCTGAACCGTGCGCTGGCGACGCTTAGCGGCGACAGCGCCGCTCCTCTCTATGAACCAGCAGCTTGGAAAAACATCGCGACTGCGACAAGCGACCGATTCGCATGGCGCGACGGTTCAACGTTTTTCATCCGTCCGCCCTTCTTCGATCGCAAGCGCGCTTCTGCGCTCGACGCCATCATCGATGCAGCGCCTTTGGCGATTTTCGGCGACAATGTCACGACCGATCATATTTCTCCCGTTGGCCGCATCGCGGCGCAATCGCGCGCGGGGGCGCTGCTTACCGCGCAAGGCGTGAGCCGCAGTGATTTAGGCGCCTATTCTGGCCGGCGTGTGAACCATGACGTGATGATGCGCGGCGCATTCGCCAATCCGCAATTAGAAAACCTTCTTGTGCGCGGCGAGAAAGGACCTCTCACACGCATCCTGCCGGGCGAAGCGCTCGCCAGTATCGATGAAGCAGCGGCAGCCTACAGATATTCCGGCTGCGCGACCGTGATTCTTGCTGGACGCAATTACGGCGCCGGCAGCGCGCGCGACTGGGCGGCCAAGGCGGTCTCGTTGCTCGGCGTTCGCGCCGTCATTGCGAAGAGTTTTGAACGGATACATCGCTCAAATCTTATCGCGCTCGGCGTCGCGCCGATCGAGTCGGATTTTGATTTTGCTCGAATTGCTGATGCGCGCAGGATCTCGATTGGCGTCGACTTTGGCGCAGCGCCAACGATCGGGAGCGCGGTGCGCATTCATATCCTCGCCGACGGACACGAGACTGTGCTTACCGCGAAGCTAGCGGTTAAAACAGCATCTGAAATCGTCACACTAAAGGCCGGCGACATGTTCCAGCGCTTTGGAGCCATGCTGCAGGCGGGCGCAGACCAAACAGATAAGAATCGACTGGAAGGGGAGCGGAAATGAGCACCGACCAATCTACTTTCGTGGCCCTCCCTATCAGGCCTTGGCGAAATGGCGCGCAGAGGATCCGGTCCTGGAATTCGCCGCCGGACTACAATAATCCGAATCCCGCCTTCCGCATGACGAAGGGATTTTGGGTTCTTACAAAATAGGAACACGTGTTTGAAGCGTCGCGCGATGAATGTGGCGAATGCTGCGCGAGCGCTGAGCCTTCCAAATCCCAAATCATCAATGACTCCGGCGATCTATGCCATAGTTCCGACTAGCGGAACTCAGACTTTCGCGTCGATCAAACGTTTGGATGTTGAACAGCGCGAGCGCTGATCGCATAAGGCCAACTCGGAAATTCTTATTCGTCTGCCACTAGGTCCAAACCATGAAATTCGCAAATATCGGAAATACCGGGCTCAAAGTATCTCGCGTCTGTCTTGGCTGCATGACTTACGGGATCGCGGAACGCGGCGGCCATCAATGGGTGCTCAATGAAGAAGAGAGCCGCCCCTTCTTTAAGAAGGCGATCGAAAGCGGAATTAATTTTTTTGATACCGCCAATGCCTATTCGAATGGCACGTCGGAGGAAATCACCGGGCGCGCGCTGAAAGATTTCGGCAAGCGCGACGAACTCGTCATCGCCACAAAATTGTTCACGCCATGGAGCCGTGGGCCTAATGCGGGCGGGCTTTCTCGTAAAGCCGTTTTCGCCGCGATTGATCAAAGCCTCACCCGGCTTGCCGTCGATTACATCGACCTCTACCAAATCCATCGCTGGGACTATGCGACGCCGATCGAAGAAACCATGGAAGCGCTCAACGATATCGTGCGCGCCGGCAAGGTCCGCTATATCGGCGCCTCTTCCATGTATGCGTGGCAATTCCAGAAAGCGCAGTTTATCGCGCAGCAAAATGGCTGGGCGCGTTTCATATCGATGCAGAACTATGTGAACCTGCTCTATCGTGAAGAAGAGCGCGAAATGCTGCCGCTCTGCGTCGATCAAGGGGTCGGCGTTATTCCATGGAGCCCGCTCGCGCGTGGCCGCCTCACGCGCGATTGGGATGAGACGACTGCGCGCTCGGAGACGGATGAGTTCGGCAAGTCGCTTTACGACAAAACTGGCGATGCGGACCGGAAAGTTGTCGATGCGGTCGCCAAGGTCGCCGCTGCGCGCGGCTTGCCACGCGCCCAAATCGCGCTTGCCTGGGTGCTGCAGAAGCCAGAAATTACGGCACCCATTATTGGCGCTTCGAAGATGACGCATCTTGATGACGCTGTTGCAGCTCTCGACGTGAAGCTGACCGAGGATGAGGTAACAGCGCTGGAGACGCCATATGTTCCACACCCCGTTTCAGGCTTACAGCCGCCACCCCGCAAGCGGCGCTAAAAGCCTCAGAGCGCGGCGTCGCTTACGCCCAAATGATCCAGAAGCAGCCTGACGTTTTTGAGGTTTGCTTTGAACGCGACGTCGAACACATCGCCTACAATAGGAAACGCGCCGATCGCGGTGTCGATCGCTACATTCCATCCCATCTTTGCAAGAAGCGCATCTGGCGCCCCCAGATGCTTGGCGCGGGCAATAATGTAGAGTGAGAGCGCCGCAGATATCCCGTCACCGACAGCCGGAATAAGGCCAAGCAAGGCATCAAGGCCAAAGCGGATGCCGGTGCCCGGCACGACGAAGCGATTATCCAGCAGACGCGCGAGATGCACGATATCCGCTACGCTCCGCTTATCTGTGCGCGGCCGCAGGATTTCGACCGCCGGTCTGCCGACTGCGCTGCGATTGCGCCAGCCTACCGTTTCAATTGCAGGGCTAAGTTTTTCCCGCCGCTTCGCCATTGCGCCGCTCCACCGCAAAAAGCGGCCCCGGCTTTCACCGCTGGCCGCTTTCCATCTCTCCGTCCGCATCGCTGCTTTCAGCCGAGATTGGACTCAGTGAACGCCTTCGACGGCGTCTGGTTCTCTCGCCCGGAAAAATCAGCAGCGGTCTACTCAGCTGCAATATCAAACGGATTTTCCGCCTGAATACGCCAGAGCTCAGCGTATTCGCCGCCATGCGCCAGCAATTCGTGATGGGCTCCCTGCTCTACGATGCGCCCTTCTTTGATCACGACGATCTTATCCGCCGCTGCGATCGTCGAGAGGCGATGCGCTACAACGATTGTTGTGCGTCCACGCGACGCCTCATCAAGCGCGGCCTGCACCTCAGCCTCCGTGAGGGAGTCGAGCGAGGATGTCGCTTCATCCAATACTAGAATACGCGGATCCTTTAGAATGACTCGCGCAATGCCGACGCGCTGCTTCTCACCGCCGGACAATTTGAGACCGCGCTCGCCGACCTTCGTGTCCCACCCGTTCGGCAACTTCGCGATAAAGTCAGACAATTGCCCGCGCTGGGCGGCTTCGTCGAGTTGAGCTTGCGACGCATCGGGGTTCGCATAGGAGATATTGTAGCGCAGCGTGTCGTTAAACAGCACGACGTCCTGCGGGACGAGCCCCAGGTGCGCTCGCAGGCTTTCCTGAGTCACGCCGCGAATATCGGCGCCATCTATCGTTATACGGCCGCCGCTTGGATCATAGAATCGGTAAAGCAATTTCAGGATCGTGGATTTTCCAGCGCCGCTCGGGCCGACAATCGCGGTGGTTTTCCCCGCTTCGGCTGTGAAGGTTACATCCGTGAGGCCCGCCGTGCGCGCCTCATGCGCAAAGGTCACGTGATCAAAGTTTACGTCTGCGGTCTTTGCAACAAGCGGCGCCGCGCCAGGCGCATCTGCGATATCGGGCTTTTCATCCAGCAGAGCGAACATTTTCTCGACGTCGATCGCGCTCTGTTTGATCTCACGATACGCCATGCCGAGCATATTGAGCGGTTGGTAGATGTTCATCATGTAAAGGATGACGGCGGTGATATCGCCCGGCCCCATCTGCCCTGCCGCAATTTGTGTTCCCGCCAACACGATCATCGCGACAAGGCCAAGGCTCGTGATGACGCCTTGAATGATATTGAGCAGCACTAAAGACGAATTGGCCCGAATGGCAGCGTGGGCATAGTGAGCAAGCGCGCCGTCGTAACGTTCCGTTTCGCGCTTCTCCGCGCCAAAACTTTTGACGGTTTCGAAGTTCAGCAATGAATCGACAGCGCGACCGGTCGCTTCGTTGTCCGCCGCGTTCATGTCCCGGCGGTGCTCGATTCGCCATTCCGTAATCGTCAACGTGATCCATGCGTAGACGCCGATCGTGACCGCCGCGACAAGCGAGAATTGCCATCCGTAAACGACTGCGAGCACGGCCGCCGCGAGCGCAAGCTCCAGAAGCGTCGGCCCAATATTGAAGCCGAGGAAGCGCAGCAAAAAATCGATGGAGCGGATGCCGCGCTCGATCGTGCGAAAGAGAGAGCCGGTTCGCTTGGATTGGTGATAGCGCACCGAGAGCGCATGAACGTGCGTGAAGACCTTTGCGCCCGCGCGGCGCTGCGCCTCCTGGCTAACGGGCGCGAAGATCGCATCGCGGATCTGGGGTAAGGCCGTTGAGCCGAAGCGGAGCCCTGCCCACAGCATGACCAGCCCGACGAACAATGGCGGCAGTCCACTGAGATCGCTTGCAGCCAGCTTATTGATCGCGTGGGCGAGAACCAGCGGGGCGCCGACGGCAATCACTTTGCCGCCTAGCGTCAGCAGAAGCGAAGCCCAGAGACGAAGCTGGATTTCCCGGTCCTTAAGACCGCCGACCAGGGCGATGATTTTCCCCATCGCCGCAGGCACGCTCGGCGACACCGAACCATCATCTTCCGGGTCTTCGCGAATTGCGGCCGTAGCGGCAGTTTTTGATGGTGGACGGGCGGCTGGTCGCATTTATGTGAATCGTAGGTACTAGGGTGGCGCGACGCAATGCGCCGGCTGGCTCGTTGGCGCTTGGTCAGATTTACATTTGCGGCCTCAGGGCCGCCTAGAAGGCTCAGCAAGCTCACCCAATGGTTGATTCAGGTTCTTTCGCCCTGCCGCCGTTACGCTCGGTGTGCGTCTATTGCGGTTCATCCGAGACGACGCGGCCGGAATATCTCGAGCTCGCGTCCCGCTTTGGCGCCGCGCTCGCTCAGCGGGGCCTGCGCCTTGTTTACGGCGGGGGCGGCATCGGTCTGATGGGCCGCGCCGCGCGCGCCGCGCATGCTGCTGGCGGCGAGGTGCTTGGCGTTATGCCTAATTTTCTCGCCCGGCGCGAAATCGTGCTGGACGAAATTCCGACCGTCATGGTCGAGACCAGGCACGAGCGGAAGCGCATCCTCTTCGATGAGAGCGACGCCTTCGTCGTGCTGCCGGGCGGGATCGGCACGCTCGAAGAAGTCGTAGAGACGCTATCGTGGCGGCGGCTGGGACTTCACGAAAAACCTGTCGTGTTCCTTTCGGAGGACGATTTCTGGGCGCCGCTTTTCGAATTGTTTCAGCACACGATCGACGCGAACCTGACGCCGCCGTCTTTTACGCAGGCGCTGCTTGCCGCAAATTCGATTGAAGATTGCTTTGCAGCGCTCGAACGGCGGGTGGGCGCCTAAACGCGGCCCATCGCGCTCGCCGTCACGAGCGCGATCTGGCGCACGAGAAGTGGAATTGCGTGGGACGCGTTGGGATCCGCTTCGGGCATCGACACAGCGCGCAGATAACGCGGCGCAAGCGCTAGATAGCCGTAACCCGGAAACGCTGCGGCGGGCAAAACGCTCGCTAAATCCTGCGCTTCGCGATAGGCGTGACGCGCGCGATCGACAACCGCCATCGCCGCCGAACGCACCGCATGCGTCGAATCACCAGCGAATAGCGCGTCCGTCGTCAGTCCTACATGCTCAAGCAATTTGCGCGGGAAGAATGTCGAGCGGCGCGTTGTCCAATGCGGCAAAGCGCGCACGAGCCCAGCATAGCCCCATACTTGGCCTGCACGCAGAGCGAACGCGTTTAATTGCTTGTGGCGGTCATCACCCGTCAGACAGGTTTCGATAGCGATCCGGAACACGTTTCCTGCGGTCGCTTCGACGTAGGCTTGCAGGTCGGGCCACGTTTCAAACGGAACGGCCTCCAAATCCTTCTCGCGCGCCGCGATGAGCTGCGCCCAGGCTTCGCCCATGACAGCGTTCGGTTCGGAAGCGGCGTAGGCTTCGAGTGCGGGGTGCGCGGGCGGCGCTTTTCCGGCGTGAATATCGGCGATCGCATCGCGCCAAAACGCCAAGCGGATATCGCCGAGCGTCTCGTTCGTCACCGACCAAGCGGTGCGGGAAATTTCATAGTTAAGAGCGTACACCGCCATCAGCTTCGGCCGCACCAAACGCTGCGCGAACCGGCCCGCGAGCCAGCGATCTTCGTCGACTTGCCGAACGAGCGTTTCCAGAGGTTCCTGCATGATCGCCTCCTAATGCAAAGCGCCCGCCACGAAAACTCAACGCGTTAACGTAACGGGCGCTCTCGCATTCGAGGCTTAACCGAGCGCGGAGGCGCCGGTCATCGCGATCAGCATTGGAAAGGACAGGAACGTATTCGTCCGCGAGAAGAGCATCGCAGTGCGGGCGAATTTCGGGCGATCCGGAAGGTCCGGATATTTGTTATCGATGTTCAGCGCCTTCTGCTGGGCCGGCCAGATCACCACCCAGACATTCAGGAACATGATGATCGCTAGCCACATCCCGATCCCGATGAACACATGTTTCGTAACCGAAAAGCTCGGATCGTCCGCTGCGCCGAGTGTCAGCGCTTGCGTCAGATAACCCTGGTTAAGCGCAAGGAAGAGCCCTGTGACGAGCGTAAACACCGCGCCCCAGCGGAACCAAAACAAGGCAGCCGGCGCGATGACCTTTGAAACGGCGGGGCCCCGATGCTCTTCCGGAATTTTGGGAACGTTGGGTATCTGGGTGAAATTGAAATAGTAAAGGTGGCCGATCCACATGATGCCGGACACGACATGGCCCCAGCGAAGCGCCGCCTCCCAGAACATTGCGTCGCCGAACTGGAAGCCCTTCACGCCGAGCGCGTAGACCAGCAGAAAGAGCGCCGCGACGCCCAAACCGCCCCACGCTACATACCGAATATTGCTTAGGAACGCGCCCATCTGACCCTCCAGCGTCATTGATTTCGCGGCGTTTATACGCTGCTTCGCCGGTGTGGTCAGCCAGAAGTTTGGGCCTCAGCCTCAGGCGCCACGCTGCCGGCGCTTCTGCGCTTGTCGCGCAGGAGCAACACCGAGGGCGCCGCAACATAGATCGACGAATAGGTGCCGATCACGATCCCGAAGATCATGGCGAAGGTGAACGGAAATAGGGTCGGGCCGCCCAAATATAACAAACTGAAGAGCGCAAGGATCGCGGTCAGGCCCGTTATAATCGTGCGTGACAGAGTTTCGTTGATCGACAGGTCAATGACTTCAGCAATCGGCATGCGTTTATATTTGCGTAGATTTTCACGAAGCCGGTCGAACACCACGACCGTATCGTTCATCGAGTAACCGACAATCGTAAGAAGCGCGGCGATGGTGGTTAGAGAAAACTCGATCCGCAAAACGGAGAGCAATCCCATCGTGAGAATGACGTCATGAAACAACGCCATCACCGATCCGATGCCGAACTGAAGCTCGAACCGGAACCAAATGTAGACAAGCATCAGAACGATGGCGAGGCCAAGCGCAATTACGCCCGACATAAACAACTCACCTGAGACTTTAGGGCCTACAACGGCGACGTTTTGAAAACTGACGCTATCGACCGCCAATCTTATTTGGGCCTGAACCGCCTCCGCAGCCTCATTCGTGTCCCTGCCTGGCTGATTTTCAAATCGCACCACTGCGTGCGTATCATCGCCGAAGTTCTGGACTTGCACTTCGCCCACATCTGCACGGTCTGCGTATTCGCGGACGCGCGAAAGATCGATCGCAAACGGCGCTGTGAACTCGATCAGTGTTCCACCCTGGAAATCGATGCCTAGGTTGAAAGCTTTGCTGCCGACAGCGCCGAGCTTTTCCAGCGGGCCGCCTGCCGCTGCGTTGTAGAGTGCAATTGGATTCTCCCGGAACCCAGCGCTGGCGAAGGATGCAAATGACGCCAGGACGCAGAGGATTGAAAGCGTCGCAAAAAATTTCGCCGACTTGACGAACCTAAAGTTCGTTTTTTTCGGCAGGTAGCGAATTAATGGCCACTTCATCGCACAAATCTCATATTGGCAGGCGCTTGGGCCGGGTCATGCGGAACCAGAGCGCGATCAGCAATTGCGTAACAAGAACTGCCGTGAAAACGCTTGTGATGACGCCGATCGACAACGTCCAAGCAAAACCGCGCACGGGGCCTGCGCCGAATTGAAATAGGATCAACGCCGCGAGAATTGTCGTTAGATTCGCGTCCATAATGGTGATCATGGCGCGTCCGAATCCGGCATCAATCGCCAGCGCTGGAGATCGTCCCGCCGCCTCCTCGTCTCGCATCCGTTCATAAATCAAAACGTTCGCGTCAACCGCCATAGCGAGCGTCAAGATCAAGCCCGCAATACCGGGCAAAGTCAGCGCCGCGCCAATCACGGACATTGACGCGATCACCAACACGCCGTTCACAAGCAGCGCAATGCAGGCGAAAACCCCAAAGGTGCCGTAAGCAATAATCATGAACGCCAGTGTCGCGAGCAACGCAATGACGCCTGCAACCGCGCCTGCATTGATTGCATCTTGGCCAAGTTCCGCGCCGACGCTGCGTTGTTCAATTACGGTGAGCGGGACCGGCAACGCGCCCGCGCGCAGCAACAGCGCCAGCTCACTTGAAGATTGCGCGGTAAAGCTTCCGTCAATTTGACCTGATCCGCCGCAAATTGGCTCACGGATCGACGGGGCCGTGAGAACTTTATCGTCCAGAAGAATGGCGAAGCGACGGCCGACATACTCGGTCGATAAGCGGCAGAAGACGCGCGCGCCTGCACTGTCGAGTTGGAACGAGATAACATATTGGCCGGTTTGCGAATTCATGCGTGCGGATGCGTTTTGCAGGCTATCGCCCGTCAAAGATGGCCGGCGACGCACCAATTCGGACGTGCTTCCTTCAGAATAAGGCGGCGCAATCATGCTGCCGGGCGGAACTCGTCCGGCCTGAACTTCACCCATATCGGCCTGATCATCAACGAGATGGAACGTTAGAAGCGCCGTTTGACCGATCCGCTGCTTGAGCAATTCCGGATCGCTCTCGCCTGGCGCTTGTACAGACACGCGATCATCACCCTGCCGCGCAATGGACACTTCCGACGTTCCTGTAGGGTCGATGCGGCGGCGAATGACTTCGATCGAACGAGCCACCGCATCTCGCGAAAGGGCTTGCAGCGCCTCATCCGTAAGGCGCGCCTCAATGACGCCGCCTTCTACTTGGGAAAACACGATATCCGGCGATCCGCCGCCCATACCGCGGCTTTCGACGGTTGAAACAATCGCTCGCAACGATTCCATAGCGCGTGGCGCATCGGCGGCATTGAGAAGGCGAACGCGCGCAGCATTCTCAACGACGCCCCGCCCCGCATAAGTGATCCGCGGGCTGGCGTCCCGTAGGGATTCCGCCATCTGATCCGCCACATTTTCGAGACGTTGACGGCGAAGCGTTGCGGTATCTACTTCCAGCAGAAGCGATGAACCGCCGCGCAAATCCAGACCGAGATTGATGGCGCGCGTCGGGATAAATCCCGGCATCGAATCTCGCATTTGCTGCGGCATCACGTTTGGAGCCGCAAACAAAATGCCTAGCACCGTAATCGCGATGACGAGAATGACCCGCCAACGGGCGACTTGCAGCATGTTGAATATCCGTCAGGCGGGCTTTGAATCGTTCGCTGGCGCAGGATCGCTCTTAGCCCGCACTTCCGAGATCGTAGACTTGATCACGCGCACTTCAACATTCGGCGCCAACTCCAAACGCGCTTCATTGTCATCAACGCTGCGTATCTTGCCTATGAGCCCGCCGGACGTGACAACTGTATCGCCGCGTTTCAACCCTGCGATCATTGCTTGATGCTGTTTCATGCGCTGCTGCTGCGGACGGATGAGCAGGAAATAGAAAACAACAATAATTAGTACGAGGGGCGCGAACTGGATAAGCATATCCGTGAACGAGCCGCCGGAACCTCCGGCTGTCTGCGCGTAAGCGGTCGAAATGAACATGAACTCCCCGAATTCTGGGCGGTGTTGGATTTGGCCTTCGGCCGCGATGGCGAGCCAGGGCTTCCCGACCGCGAAGGCCGGGACTATATCGGCGCCCGCCGCCAATTCAATGTAGGCCCTCGCCGTGACGATGGATGATGACCGTGCGCTGATGGCGCGTATCGCCGCAGCGCTCGAACGACTCGCGCCGCCGCCGTTCGTAGCGGACCTAAGCGGGGCCAGCGCGTTTCGCTGGTCGCCGCATGAGGCCGTTGTGCATCCAGCGGCGTCGCCAAAGGTGGTTCCGCTGGACTTGCTGCTCGCGGCGGAAAGCCAAAAAGACGCGCTGCTCGCCAATACGCGCCGTTTCGCCGCAGGCCAGTCCGCGAACAACGCTTTGCTTTGGGGCGCGCGCGGCACCGGCAAAAGCGCGCTCATCAAAGCCGTTCACAAGGCTGTGCTCGCTGACGCGCCGAATTTGAAACTGGTCGAAGCGCCGCCGGACACTCTTGAGCGTATTGGCGTGCTCATCGATGCGCTCCGCGCGCAAAGCGCCCCTGTGATTTTATTTTTCGACGACCTTGCATTTGCAGGCGGCGAAGAGGCGCTGAAGGCGCTCAAACCTGCTCTGGACGGTTCGCTCGCCACCGGGTCGGGGCGCGTTATCGTCTACGCGACATCAAATCGGCGCCACCTCGTTGCGCGCGATGCGCGGGAGAACACGCCAGACGATCTCATGTGGACCGACACCGCCGAAGAACGTCTCGCGCTTGCCGACCGGTTCGGTCTTTGGCTTGGTTTTCATGCAATTGATCAAGCCGACTATCTTGCAATGATCCGCGCCTACGCGCGCCGGTTTGGATTGTCCGTGCAAGACGAAGATTTACATCGCGAAGCGTTGCTATGGTCGCGGACACGCGGCGCGCGTAGTGGGCGCACAGCGTGGCAGTTCATTCTTGATCTTGCGGGCCGGCTCGGCGCTTCAACCGATCTCTAGCGGACGCACATCAGGCTTCCACGCCCTTTTCTATCATAGAAAATTTAATCGGCCCCAAATCGTCGCGCAATCCGTTGCGAATTCGGACTAGGCGTTGCGTGTTTTGATCTCCCACCGGCGCCACAATCACGCCGCCCGAAACGAGTTGAACGGCAAGCGTTTCCGGAATTGTCTCGACGCCAACATTCAGAACGATACGATCATAGGGCGCGTGTTCGCCGTAGCCGCCGGCTCCATCAGCAAGGTGCGCCGATACGTTCATGATGCGTGCAGTTCCAAAACGCGCACGCGCATCGGTTACGAGGTCGAGCCAGAGATCTAGTGTCGTGACGCGGCGCGCCATCGTTGCAAGCGCAGCCGCCTGAAACCCCGATCCTGTACCTATTTCAAGGATGTTGTCGCCCGGCTGCACATCGAGCGCAGCGATCACGCGCCCCACAATAGAAGGCTTTGTCATCGTCTGGCCGTGCGGCAGCGGCAGACCTGAATCATCATAAGCAAGCTGCGACATTGCAGCGGGGGCATAATGATCGCGAGGCGTGCGCTCCAAAGCCGACAACGCTTTGGCGTCGGTGATCCCCGCTTGGCGCATCTCAAGCACGAAACGCATGAGGCGTTGAGGATCAAACCCGTCGCTCACGGTTTTGGAATTGCTCCGCCAAGAAGGCCCTTCAGATTACGCACTGTTTCTGTGTGCGTTAGATCCACATGCAGCGGCGTTACCGAGATGCGGCCGTCGTAAATCGCGCGCAAATCCGACCCGGCTGGAGGATTTGATAACTGGCTTTTGTAGCCTATCCAGTAATAGCCATTGCCGCGTAAATCGGTTCGCTTTTCGATGTGGCGAATGTCGGCGTCGCGTTCGCCTTGGAACGTGACTTCCACTTCCGCGACATCATCGGGAGCACGGTCCGGGAAATTGATGTTCATGACGACATTGCGCGGCCAGCCGCCTTTAACGAGCGCAGCGATAATTCCCGGCGCATAGCGTTCGGCAGTGTCCCACGGAATGTCATATTCTGGTCCGCGAAATCCGCGCGCCTGGCTCAATGCAATAGACGGGATATCAAGATGCATTCCGGCAAGCGCGCCGGCGATAGTGCCCGACAACGTCACATCATCCGCCAGATTTGATCCACGATTGACTCCCGAAAGAAGAAGTGTGGGCTTTTTGTCTTTCAGAAGATCGTAGACGCCCAGCAAGACGCAATCGGTTGGCGTGCCCGAGACGGCAAAGCGCCGCTCGCCCGCGTTGCGGACACGCACGGGGGCTGTCAGCGTCAAGGCGCGCGAGACGCCCGACTGTTCCGTCTCCGGCGCTATCGTGAAGACATCATCCGACAGCGTTCTCGCCACCCGCTCAAGCACGGCGAGACCTTCGGCGTGGATGCCGTCGTCATTGGTTACAAGAATTCGCATGAGCGTTCTTTATCAGGCGCGCCGGGCTACTTCCAGGCGCCGATAATCGCCCCGCCGAGCGCGTATGTGACGAGGTATCGGGCGAGATCGATGGCCAGGTAGGTCTCAGTATGCGGACCATAGACATAGCCGTACATTCGGGACCCGAAGCCAAAAAGGATCGCAATGATCAACGCCGTTATTACGCCAGCGGCGGCGCCCTTACTGCCGCGCCATTTAATGACGAGCGACAGCCCAATTGCTGTGAGGATCGGCATCACCACGCCAAACGGCATTTTATACATGCCGCTGGCCATTTGCTCCGACGTGAACCCTGCCATTTCCCTGAATTGCTCAGGCGGAATGCCGAGGCCATAAATCAAAAACTCTATGAAATAGATAGCGATGGCCGCCGCCGCGATGGCGAGGATGTTGTGACCCTGAAATCGCATCGGCTATCTCCTGCTATTTGGCGATACGCTCCGCGCCACGCATGTATGGACGAAGCGCCTCAGGAATGTTCACGCTTCCATCGGCGTTTTGATAGTTTTCCAGCACGGCAACAAGCGTGCGACCGACCGCGAGGCCAGACCCATTCAACGTATGAACGAATTTCACACCGTCCTTGCTGCGGTAACGCGCACTCATGCGCCGCGCCTGGAAGTCACCGCAATTAGAGCAGGAGCTGATTTCGCGATATTTGTTTTGGCTCGGCAGCCAAACCTCGAGGTCGTAAGTTTTACGCGCGCCGAACCCCATATCGCCGGCGCACAGCAACATGCGCCGGAACGGCAGGCATAGCCGCTTCAGAATTTCCTCCGCGCAAGCAGTCATTCGTTCGTGCTCTTCGGCGCTTTGATCGGGCGTGGTGATGGAGACGAGTTCCACTTTGCGGAATTGATGCATGCGGATCATGCCGCGCGTGTCGCGCCCCGCGGCGCCTGCCTCCGCACGGAAACAGGGCGTATCCGCCGTCATACGTATTGGAAAAGCATTCTCTTCGAGTATCTGCTCGCGCACCAGGTTGGTGAGCGGCACTTCCGCAGTCGGCACCAGCCAGAAGTCTTCTTTCGTTGGCGCTTCGCTCAGCAATTCCTTCATGAGCGCCGTCGGCTTCACGCCCTGCGCCGTGCGCTTCTCGAATTCCTCATCGAATTTATCGAGCGCCGAAAACAACAATTCATCACGGCTCAGCGTGCGCGCCGCCGTGAATTGGTCATCAACAAATTTCGGCAGCTGCCCGGTGCCGAACATCACATGGTCTTTGACCAAGAGCGGCGGCGCAACTTCCGTGTAGCCGTTCGTTTCCGTCTGCACGTCGAGCATAAAATTGGCGAGCGCGCGTTCCAATCTCGCAAGACCGCCTTTGAGCGCAACGAAGCGAGCGCCGCTCATTTTCACCGCAGCTTCGAAATCCATCATCCCAAGCGCTTCACCGATCGCGACATGATCTTTCGGATCGTTGAGCCCATAGGCCGGCGGCGGCGTGGGCGGCGTCCATTCATGAACGAGCACATTGCCTTCCTCGTCCGCGCCGTCCGGCACATCATCGAAAGGCAAATTGGGCAGCGACGCGAGAATGCCGCTCAGGCCATTCAGCTGCGCGTTCAGATCGGCTTCAAGCTTGCTTTGCGTTTCGATTACGTCTTTCAGCCGCGCGACCTCCACCATCAGACGTGCGGCTTCCGCCTCGTTTTTTTGCGCTTTCGCCGCGCCTATTTGTTTTGATGCCGCATTCCGCGCAGCCTCAGCCTCTTGCTTTGTCGTGGCTGCTGCGCGCAGGTCGCGATCCAGCGC